>JAJYGW010000253.1 GCA_021790615.1 Actinomycetes bacterium
CCAGGCGAGGATCTCGGACTCGGCGAATACCGTGCAGGTCGTCGAGATGCGCACGGGCTTGTCCGAGCGCAACGCGGTGGGCCCGAGCTCGTCGAGGGGGAGCTCGAGCGCCGAGGCGGCGGCGCCGAGGAAGCGGCCGGTGCCGGCCGAGCACTTGTCGTTCATCGCGAAGTCGAGGACCTCGCCGCGCTCGTTGACCTTGATCGCCTTCGTGTCCTGGCCGCCCATGTCGAGCACCGTCCGCGTCCCGGGGAACATCTGGACCGCACCCCGGGCGTGGCAGGAGATCTCGGTCGTCTGGGCGTCCCCGAAGGTCACCCGGAACCGGCCGTAGCCGGTCCCGATGACGTAGCCGACCCCGTCCTTCTCCTCGTCGATGTCGCCGTCGCGCAGGGCGAGCTCGTAGGCCCGCTCGGCCGCGAGGGTCACGTTCGAGCCGGTGTCGATGAGCGCCCGGCCAGCGATGCGGAGGTGCTCGTCGATGATCACGGCCTTGGTCTGCGTGGAGCCCACGTCCACACCTGCCGCGTAGGTCATTGCCCGTCTCTCCTTTCCGCTGCTCGCCGGGCCGCCCGCTCCCGGCCCGGCCCGGCCCCGGCATGCTCGGCGCGCTCGCGCCCGGTTCCCGTCACGACCGTGCCCCGGCGAGGAGGCGCCTCGTCTCGAGGCCCTCGAAGAACGCGTCGACACGGTTGCGCATGCCTGCCTCTGCGACGACACGGGGATCCATGTGGTCCGAGTCGATGAGCAGCGCGTTCACGTCGGCCTGCTCCAGCACCGCTCGCCGGCTGTCGGCGAGCCCGGACGACACGGTCCGGCAGGACTTGATCGCGTGGAAGACGATCCCGTCGATGCCGTACGGCTCGGCCATCTCGGCGAGGACCCGGTCGACGTGGAACATGGTGTCCATCGCCGCCCGGCCGGTGACGAGCAAACCTTCGGCCAAGCTGTCGAGGGGGTGGGCGAGGTCGTACTCGTAGCCGGTGCTCCATCCGCCCGAGGCGAACCAGGTGTAGCTCGAGCCGACGAAGATCCCGCCGTGCTGGGTGAACATCTCGGAGAACTTCCGGTAGATCGGGTAGCACGGGACGCCTACGAAGGCGAGGCGGTGGCGCTCCTCGAAGGGCGTCCCCAAGCCGTGGGACGCTTTGTACTCGAGCTCCTCGACGACGTCTCGGAAGTAGTCGGCACCCTCGACGCGGCCGCGCAGGGCGTTCACCGCGCCGAGGTAGACGGTGCCGTCGGTCACCGCGTTGTACACCGCCGGGCGGGACTTGTTCAGCTCGAGCACGCGCACCCAGTCGCGGGTCATCGAGTTCGCGTGGGACATCGCCTCGACGAGGCGGTCCTGGTCGAAGCGGCGTCCGCTGACCTGCTCGCAGACCTCGACGAGCTCGTCGACCTGGCCGCGCACGTAGGCGAGGTCGTTCTCGTAGTCGACGTGCCCGCGGCCGGGCAGGCGACCGGCCGCCCTCGAGCCGGGGATGTCGAGGGTGACGACCGGGACGTGGTACAGCCGCTCCCAGATCTCCCCCCACTTGATGTAGGTGTTGCAGACGTTCGTCTGGAGGGCGAGATCGGGGGGCGGGATGCGGCCCATGGGGTGGTCCCCGCCGCGCAGCTGCATGCCGACGTCGGCCTTCACGTAGCCGCACACGTCCGTGGCGAACCCGTAGCCCTCCGCCTGGTCGATGTAGTCCTCGGCGACGTGGCGCACCGCGGTCTGGAGCCCGTTGATCTCGGGCAGCACGAGGTTGAAGCCGAACGACTCGAACAGCTCGGCGGCGCTGCCCATCACGAACACGTACGCCGCCTTCTCGCCCCGCTCGGGTCCCGAGCTCACGCGGCCGTACCACTCCTTGAACAGCCGGTTGCCTTCCCGGTTGCCGCGGCCGACCAGCTCCGAGGAGTCGAGGGTCGCCTGCGGCGCGACCTTGGGGCTCGTGTCGTTGTCCATCGTCATACCTCCGCGCCGGCGAACAGGACGTTCTCGATGAACGTCTCGAGCTGGATCTGCAGCGAGTCGAAGCTCGTCATGTTCTCCTCGAACTCGTTGACGAAGTAGGGGATCCCCTCCGCCTCGAGGGCCCGCACGTAGGGCACCTGCTCGTCGAGGCCGGGCTCGCACATCTTGGCGGCGCTGATGATGGCCGCCCCGGCGCCGGACTCGCGGATCCGGCGGAGCAGCATCTCCTCCTTCGGCTTGCGGTCGTCGTGCTGGACCGGGCTGTAGGACGAATGGTCGAGGTAGGCCGTCGCCAGGTTGGCGAGCGGGTCGCCGTCGGTGGCGACGTCCTCGGAGAGCCAGCGGAGCCCGATCAGCAGGTCGTCGTCGACGACGTAGGAGGACTGGGCGATCGTCGTCAGGAGGTCGAGGGGCGGCTGCTCGCAGAAGCCACCCTCGAAGACGATCCGCATCCGGTCCTGGGGAGCCGTCCCGCGCTGCTCGAGCATCGGGATGACCGCTGAGAGGAGGCGGTTGTGCTCCTCCCTCGGGATGCGCCCGCCGAGGGCAACGAGCACGTACGCCTCGTCCACCTGGAGGAGCCAGGGGGTCTCGCGCTTGATCTCGTAGAGGCGGCGAAGGAGGCGCCGGTTCTCGTTGTAGACGGCGATGGCCCGGCGCAGGTCGTCGTCGCTCACGGTCCTGCCGGCGATCTCCTCGACACCGCGCTGCAGGCGCTGGTACTCGCCGCGCAGGTACGTCGCCGCATGCCGTGACGTGGCGTTCTGCGGGAGGTAGAGGATCTCGCAGGGGTACGGGACGTTGCGGCCCCACACGGCCGCCAGGTTCCGGGCGGTGTCGCAGATCGGGTGGGACACGAACATCTCGAGCTCGAGACGCCCGGAGAGGGCGAGCTCGAGGGAGGTCTTGACGATCGAGCAGAGGTTCGAGCCGAAGTGCGCGTCGCCCTGGCGGGCCTCGATCGGCGCCCCGTGGATCTTGACCGGGAGCAGCCCGGCCGCCGCGACGATCTCCTCGGGGAAGTAGACCTCGAAGTGGCCGACGACCTTGCCGCCCGCCTCCCGCCACCGGCGCACCGTCGGGTAGTCGGGGTCCTCGACGAGGTCCCGGCAATCGCGGAGGAGCTCGTCGAGGGAGAGGCCCCCCCAGTCGTCCAGCACGTGCGTGCCCATCGCACCCTCCCGGTCTGCCACTGCCGGCCTACTATTTTTTCTACTCACTAGCCGGTCAACTGAATTGCTCGGAGTATAGGCAATGTCAGCATGCAAGTCCAGGGACCTTCGGCCCTGTGCGGCCGAGAATCCGTGGGGCCGAGAATCCGTGGGGCCGAGAAGAGATCGAGGGGGACCGACGGTGCGGCCGTCCCGCGCGACGGGTCGGTGACCGGCGCCGAGTCAGCCGGTGGGCCCGAGCAGGAGCTCGATGCAGGTGCTGGCGAAGCGCTCGGGGTCGTCACGACCGGGGTCGAACCACTTGTAGACCCAGCTCGTCATCCCGAGGATGGCCTGGGCCCCGTAGCGCGGGTCGACGGGCGAGAGCGAGCCCTGGTCGACGGCGCTCTCCACCGCCTCGCGGAAGACACGGAGGTACTGCCGCTCCTTGGCGCGGATGTCCGATTCGTAGGTGGAGGCGAGGCGCGGTCGCTGGTCGAAGAAGACCGTGAAGAAGGCGGGTTCGCGCGCGACGTTCACCGTCTGGTCCCTGATGAGCGCCTCGAGGCGCCGGCGGGGATCCTCGATGAGCAGCGCGTCCGACAGGCGCGCCAGCGCCAAGGTGATCGCACGGTCGAACACCCGGTAGAGGAGCTCGGCCTTCGAGTGCACGTAGTAGTAGAGGCTGGCCTTGCGCAGGTCGAGCGCGGCAGCCACGTCGTCGAGCGAGCCGGCGTCGTACCCCTTGGCTTGGAACACCCGCGCGGCCGTCTCGACGATCTCGCTCATGCGGGCTACGAACTCCGGGCTCGGCTCTACGTTGCGTGGCCGGCCGGGGCGGCGTGGCGTGGTGCGCTCAGCGACCATCGATCGGCTCGCTCCGCCGTGCGAGCACGCCGGGGCCGTGATCCCGTCGTCGGCCAGAGGGTGCTCGCCGAGGCCGGACCCCGGGGGATGCTCGCAGTCGTTCCACCGTTGCCTCCGTCACCTCGTGCCTGCCGGCGCTGGTGCCTCGAACCCGGGCTCGACCTGCCGAGCTCGACACCCGTGCCCGACTCCGAGCTTGACCTACCGGACGTCAGAAAAATATACTCGACGAGCGAGGGAGCGCTGGCGATGACGAACGACGGGAACGGCACGGACCGGGACGGCGGCGCCGTTGCCATCGTCGGCGGCGGCCTCATGGGGAGCGGGATCGTGCATGCGTTCCTGCTCGCAGGTCGGCGGGTGGCCCTCGTCGAGATCGACGACGAAGCAGCGGCGGGGAGCCGCCAGCGGATCCGGGCCCATCTCGAAGAGAGCGCCCGGCGAGGCCACCTCGGTGAGCCGGTCGAAGCAGCCCTTTCCCGCGCCGTCGTGCACTCGGGCCTCGCAGGTCTCGAGGGCGAGGACGTCACCCTCGCGATCGAGGCGGTGCCGGAGATCGCGTCGCTGAAGCTCGAGGTACTCGGGGCCCTCGAGGCTGCCGTCGAGGACGCCGCCGTGGTGGCGACGAACACGAGCAGCATCGCCATCGGCGAGCTCGCAGCCGGGCTCGCCCGCCCCGAGCGCTTCCTCGGCCTGCACTTCTTCAACCCGGTGCCCGCCAGCCTCCTCGTGGAGGTCGTCGTCGGTCAGGACACGAGCGCGACGACGGTCCAGCGAGCCAGGTCGCTCGTCGAGGCGATCGGCAAGCAGGCTGTCGTCGTGAGGGATTCACCCGGTTTCGCCACGAGCCGCCTGGGCGTGCTCCTCGGGCTGGAGGCGATTCGGATGCTGGAGGAGGGGGTCGCTTCTCCCGAGGACATCGATCGGGCGATGACCCTCGGCTACAAGCACCCGATCGGGCCGTTGCACTTGACCGATCTCGTCGGGCTCGACGTGCGCCTCGCTGTGGCCGACTACCTCCGCTCGGTCCTCGGCGACCGGTTCGAGGCACCGGCGCTGCTGCGCGAGAAAGTCGAGCGGGGCGAGCTCGGTCGCAAGTGCGGGAAGGGCTTCTTCTCCTATCCCGAGGGGTGACGGGGGCCCGGGCGCGCTGGGCCGGCCAGGTGGCGCCTCAGGGGTGACGCCCCGTCCAGACCGGCGGTCGCTTCTCCGCGAAGGCGAGCGCTCCCTCGCGGGCGTCCGTCGAGCGGCTCACGACAGCGGCCGCGTCGTCGTTGATCCGCCACCCGGATGCCTCGTCGGTGTCGGCGGCGGCGCGCAGCACGGCCTTGGAAGCCCGTACCGACAGCGGTGCGTTGGCGGCGATCACCTCGGCGAGGTCCAGGGCCGCGTCGAGGGTCTGGTCCCGGGGCACCACCCGGTTGACGAGCCCCAGGGCACGGGCCCGCTCGGCGTCGATCGGCAAGCCGGTGAGGGCGAGCTCCAGAGCGACGGCGAGGGGCAGGCGCTTCGGCAGCCGCACGAGCCCGCCGGCCGCAGCGAGCAGTCCCCGCGTCACCTCGGGGATGCCGAAGGTGGCGTGGTCGGCGGCGACGGCGAGGTCACAGCTGAGGACGATCTCGAACCCTCCGGCGACTGCTACCCCGTTGACCGCCGCGATGAGCGGCTTACCGAAGCTGCGCCGGGTGATGCCGGCGAACCCCCCCGAGATCGAGGAGGTCTCGGGCATCTCGCCGGCGGCGAATGCCTTCAGGTCCATTCCGGCGCAGAAGGCCCGATCGCCCGCCCCGGTGAGGATGACCACGGCCACCCCGTCGTCGGTGGCGAGCTCGTCGAGCGCGGAGGCGATCCCCCTCGAGACCGCGCCGTTGATGGCGTTGCGCTGGTCGGGCCGGTTGATCGTCAGGATCTCGACGGATCCACGACGCTCGCGCAGTACTGCGTGGTCGGACACGGGCACCTCCTCCTTCTGCTCCCCTCGCTGCTCCGCCCGCGCCACTCGCGCCGCCCTCACCTCGCCGGCGCGTCGGCCGGTCCGCCCTCCGGCGGCCAGCCGGTGCGCAGGACGTGGCGCTGGAGCTTGCCCGAAGGGGTGCGGGGCAGCGCGTCGACGAAGGTGACGCTGCGCGGGACCATGTACGCGACGAGGTGCGCCCGCACGAGCTGGAGCAGTGCCGCCCCGAGCTCTGCGGACGGGGCTTGTCCGGGTGCAGCGACGACGAAGGCCTGAAGGCGGGTCGCGCCGATGGCGTCGGGGAGGGCGACGACGGCCGCTTCCTCGACGGCAGGGTGGCCCAAGAGGATCCCCTCGATCTCGGTGGGTGCCACGGAGATGCCACCGACCATCTCGAGGTCGTCCTTTCGACCGTGGTAGTGGACGTCGCCGTCCTGGCCGAGGCTGACCCGGTCGCCGGTGCAGAGCCAGTCGCCGACCAGCGTCCGGGCGTTCTCCTCGGGCCGGTTGTGGTAGCCCACCATGATGGTCGGACCTTTCACCCACAACGTCCCCACCTCGCCGGGGGGCACGGGGTCGGCGAGCTCGTCCCGGACGCTCAGCTCGTAGCCGGGCATCGCCTTGCCCAAGGTCCCCGGGCGGCAGTTCCCGAGGGTGTTGGAGATGAACGGGGGCCCCCCCACCTCGGTCGCCCCGAGCCCGTTCAGCACGGGTGCCCCGAGGAAGGCGGCGGCGCGCTCTTGGAGCGCCGGGGCAAGCGCTTCGCCGGCCGAAAGGCAGACGCGCAGCGAGGCGAACTTGCTCGCGTCCCCCTCGGCGAGGAGCACGGCGTAGAAGGTCGGGACGGCGAACAGCACCGTGGGCCGGACCCTGGCCACGAGCTGGGAGACGGCCTCGACGGTGGGCAGCTCCCGCTGGAGGACCGCAGCGACGCCGGTCGACAGGACGCACAGCAGGCTGTTGCCGAGCCCGTAGGAGAAGTAGGCCCGCGACACCGAGTACAAGACGTCGTCGGGGGCCGGCTCGAAGGTCGCCCTGAGCACCGCTGCGTGGTGGGCGACATCGGAGTGCCGGTGGAGCGCGAGCTTGGGCTTGCCGGTGGTGCCCGAGGTGTACAGGCCGTAGAGGAGAGCGCCGGGCGGCAGGCTGGCGGGGGGCGCAGGAGGCTGGGAGGGTCCGAGAGCCTCGAGCTCGTCTGCGCCGAGCGTCTCGACGCCGGAGAAGTGGCCGGCGAGCTCGTCCTCGCACACGGCGAGCGTGGGCTTGGCGTCGGCGACCATGAAGGCGTGCTGCTTCGAGCCGAGCCTCGGGTTGACCGGCAGCGCGATGGCACCGAGGCGGGCAGCGCCGAGGAAGGCGAGGACGAAAGCGATCCGGTCCTGGGTGGCAATGAGGACAGGCCGGCCCGCGCACGCGCCACGCTGCTCCAGGAGGGTGGCCGACGACGCCACTGCGGCCGCGACCTCCTCGTAGCTCCAGCGCCGGTCGCCGTCGAGGTAGGCGACGTGTGTGAGCCATCCCGACGACCTGGCGAGCTCCTCCAGCCACACGGTCACGTTGTGGGCGGGCGAGCGGTCGTGACGCGGGAGGGGTGAGCCCCCGGGTTTCACCTGCAGTGCCGTCGCGCCGAGCTGGCTGTCGGGCCCCCTCTTGGTGCCTCGGAGCACGATCCCCCCCTTTCTTCGTGAGGCCGGGTCGCGCTCACCCCTACCGTCCCTGCCACGCGGGGGGGCGCTTCTCGTTGAACGCCGCGTGGAACTCGGCGTGGTCGGCGCTCTTCATGAGCAGCGCCTGGGTCATCGCCTCGAGCTCGATGGCCGCCGAGAGCGGCATGTCGAGCTCACGCGACAGCAGTGACTTGGTCTGGGCGTAGGCGAAGGACGGCCCGCGGGCGAGCCGTTGGGCGAGGGCCGCCGCGGCAGCGTCGAGCTCGCCGTCCTCGACGAGCTCGGACACGAGCCCGTAGCGATCAGCGGTCTCGGCGTCGATCGTGTCGCCGAGCATGAGCAGCTTCGTCGCACGTCCGAATCCCACCAGGCGCGGCAGGAGGTAGGCCGAGCCCATGTCGGCCCCTGCGAGGCCGACCTTGGTGAACAAGAAGGCGAAGCGGGCCGAGCGGGTGAGGAGGCGGAAGTCGGCGGCCAGGGCGATCACCGAGCCGGCGCCCGCTGCCATCCCCTGGATCGCTGCGATGATCGGCACGGGGCACTCCCGCATCGCCTGCACCACCGCGCCGGTCATGCGGGTGAAGTCGAGCAGCTCGTCCGGGCGCATCTTCAGCAGCTCACCGATGATCTCGTTCACGTCGCCGCCCGAACAGAACGCCTTCCCCTCGCCGCGGATGACGAGGGCGCGGACGTCGTCGCGCTGGGGGAGCTCCCGCAGGAGGTCGCGGAGGTCTGCATAGCTCTCGAAGGTGAGGGCGTTCAGCTTCTCGGGCCGGTTCAGCGTGACCGTGGCGACCCGATCCTCGAGGGCGAACTCGAAGTGCTTCCAGGCCGACGTGGGGCTGACCGAACCGCGGAACGGGCTCATCGATGGATCTCCTCTGCTCGTGCTTCTCGTTCGTCTCGTGCTTCTGTTGCTTGTCGTGCCGTCCTCTGGCCCCGGGCGATGGTCGTCCGACCGCCATCTCTGAGACACGCATCGGGCATCCCCGGAAGGCTCACCGCAGGAGCTCCCGGGCGATGATCGTGCGCTGGACCTCCGACGCGCCCTCGTAGATGCGCGTAGCCCGCACCTCCCGGTAGAGGTGCTCGAGAAGGTGGCCCCGGACCAGCCCCCGGGCGCCGTGGAGCTGGAGAGCCCCGTCGATGATCCGCTGGGCCGCCTCGGTGGCGAAGACTTTGGCCATCGCCGAGGCCCGGGTGACTGCGTGGCGTGTCGCTCCTGCGTCGTAGGCGGTGGCGGCGGCCCGAACGAGCAGCCGGGCGGCCTCGAGCTCCGTCGCCATGTCGGCCAGCGAGTGCGCCACGGCCTCCAGGTCGGCGAGCCTGCCGCCGAATGCCTCTCGCTCCTGGGTGAAGGACACCGCGGCGTCGAGCGCGGCGCGGGCCATCCCGACGGCGAAGGCTCCGACACTCGACCGGAACAGGTCGAGGGTGGCCATGGCGACCCCGAAACCCCGGTCGACCTCGCCGAGCACGTCGTCGGGGCCGACCTCGACGCCGTCGAGGAGGAGCCGACCGATCGCGTGGGGCGCGAGCAGCTCGAGGGGCTCCCCGGTGCACCCGGGTCGCTCGGCCGGAAGCGCGAAGGCGGTGACGCCGCGAGCGCCGCCGCCGGCGGTGGTCCGGGCGAAGATCGTGTAGACGTCGGCTTCGGGTGCGTTGGAGATCCACAGCTTCTCGCCGTACAGCCGCCACCCCTCGCCGAAGGGCTCGGCTCGCAACGCG
>JAJYGW010000114.1 GCA_021790615.1 Actinomycetes bacterium
TCCACGTCGAGGCGCCTGAGCACACCAGCCACGATTCGCCGTTCGGCCAGCCCGCCCAAGACCGGAAGCGCAACGGTGAGCTCGCCCTCAAGCCGTCGCAGCGTGGCCACGCCCGTCGCGTCCCCGCCCGGACCGTCGTGCCGATCGTGTTCGCGGGATTCGAGAAAGAAGTCGGCGCGCCCGTGGAGGAGACGTGGGTTGGCCTCCGCCACGAACCCGAGCCAGCCGCCAGAGGCGCCGCGCAGGTGAACCTCCTGGAGCCAGGTCGGACGTTCGCCTCCGAGGAGACGCAGCGCAACCAGGTCGAGGTCTCCCGTGAACTCGTAGCGCAGCACGAGCCCGCGGTCCTCCAAGAGCGCACGTGGCGCGCCGTCCGCCCGCGATGGATCTCCGATGCCCGAGACCGAGATGGGGCGCACCTCGAGCAGCCGGAGGTCGGGAAGCTCGAGTTGCTGGTAGAACCCGGGGTCGCTCAGGACGGCGACCACCGCGGCGGGAGTGCCGGGGAGCACGTGCTCGGCGAGGAAACGCACCCCCAGACAGTAGGGCGGGCACCACACGCTCGCCGGGCCGCCGGACAAGTCCGCGTGCCGGTCGACCGGGGCACGGGCGCGACGAGGCGGGGACGCCAGCGCCCCTATCGTCGGCTGGGTGACGACCGAGGAAGTCCCCGGCACCGGGGGCGGGACGCGGAAGCGACCGGGGGCGGGCCCCGCGCCCCAGGCACCCGCGCCCCAGGCACCCGCGCCCCAGGCACCCGCGGTGCCGCCAGGCGCCCCTGCCGATCTCGAATGGGGGGCGTTCACGGACAACCCTCCGTGGATCGTCGATCCGACACGTCTCGACTGGCACAGCGGTCTTGTGGCACTCCGGAGCGCCACGGCGGCGCGCACGCGGGCGCTCGCTCGCCCGAGGGCACTGCCACCGGCGGCCGCCGCGTGGAGGGTCACCAGGGTCCTGGGCCCCGCGCTCGCCGCGTGGTACCTCACCGATCGCCGGCGCAGTCGTGAACGATCGCGCCGCGGGCTGTCTCGCAGGCTGCGGATCGCATTCGAGCGCCTCGGTCCCACGTACATCAAGCTGGGCCAGATCCTCTCCGCCGGCGAGGGCGTCTTCCCGGAGGAGCTCGTCGGAGAGTTCCGGCTCTGCCGTGACCAGGTTCCCGCAGAGAGCTTCGAGACGGTGCGAAGGACGGTGGAAGCGGACCTCGAGCGACCGCTCGAAGCTGTGTTCTCGTCGTTCGAGGAAGTCCCGATCGCGGCTGCGTCGATCGCACAGGTGCACGCTGCCCGGCTGGTCAATGGCGAGGAGGTCGTGGTCAAGGTCCAGCGCCCCGAGATCGACCGCCAGGTCCGGCGTGACCTCGCCGTGATGGCGTGGCTCGCGCCGCTGCTCGTCGGAAGGATCCCAGTTGCGGCGCTCGCCAACCCGCCTGCGCTGGTCGACCTGTTCTCCGAGACGATCGGGGAAGAGCTCGACTTCCGCCTCGAAGCCGAGAACATGCTCGACGTCGCACGCGTGCTCGCACGCACGGCTCCTGCCGGCACCACGCGGGCGCTGGTCGTCCCCCGGCCGCATCCGAGCCTCGTGACGCGCCGCGTGCTCGTTATGGAGAGGCTCCACGGTTACGCGTGGGGAGATGCCGAGACGATGCGCGCGGCAGGCATGGACAGCGCGCAGGTGCTCATGGCCGCGCTCATCGCCTTTCTCGAGGGGTTGGTGCTCTTCGGGGTGTTCCACGGCGACCTGCACGCGGGCAACCTCCTCGTCTGCCCGGACGGACGCGTCGCGCTGCTGGACTTCGGGATCACGGGCCGGCTCGACGACCAGGGCCGACGCGGGCTCCTTCGGCTCGTCATGTCCACCGCCACCAACGACGTCAGATCCCAGGTCGCGGCGATGTGCGAGTTGGGTGCACTGCCTGTCGACGTCGACGTCGACAGGGTCATCACCGATCTCCGACTGGACCGACCGGTGGTGGACCCCACCACCATGGACGCGGAGCAGCTCACCCAGGAAATCCGGGAGATGGCCAAGTCGTTGCTCGAGTATGGCGCCCGCATGCCCAAGGCACTGATGCTCTTCGTGAAGGACAACTCGATGCCGAACATGGCCCCCGACGTCGACGTCCTCGGGCAGATCGTCGCGATCCTCACGCACCTGCAAACTCGCCACGGTGACCGCATCGCCCAGGACCTCGGCGTGGCGCCAGCCGCCCTCGGGAGCGTGGAGCTCGCGGGCATCCGCAGTTCGCTCGGCCTGAGCGAGGACGTGCAGCGGCTCACCCACCGCGAGCTCCAAGCGCGCAGGCTTCTCATCAGGAAGCGCTTGCAGCACCGGCGCGCGTTCGAGAGGCGCGACGAGCGCTGAAAGCGGCGCGACGGCGCTTGTGCCGCTCGCGTGTCGTCGTTGCGAGCAGTCGGCCTGGACAGCGACTCGCTCGAGAAGCCTACGACCCTGCGTTGGTGCCCGAGCCACCGCCATCACTCGGGGCTCCCGACGGGCTGACCGACTCGCCCGCGGCGAGCTGCCCAGATCCGCCGACCTGGGCTTTCAGCGCGGCAAGCTCGGTGTCGACGTCCGACTTCGAGCTGAGCTCGTCCAGTTCCTTCTGGATGTCATCGGTGCCGCCCCCGACGTCCTCGAGGACGCCGGACTCGAGCAGCTCGTCGGTCGCTTGGGCACGCGACTGCATCGTCGCGATCTTGTCCTGCGCCCGCTGGAGGGCCGCACCGGAGTCGCTGATGGACTTCGAGATCCCGGCGACGCTCTCGTTGACAGACGTCACGGCCTTCGACGCGGTGTACTCCGCCTTCAGGGTCTCCTTCTGGGAGCGGAAGGCGTTCACCCGCGACTGGAGCTGGCTCAACGTCTGCTCGAGCTTCTCTTCCTGCTCGGTCAGCTGCTGGTGCTGCGGCTCCATCTGGTCGATCTGCTGCTGGGCCGCCGCCTTCCGGGCGAGCGCTTCCTTCGCGAGGTCGTCTCTGCCCTGCCCGACCGCGGCCTGTGCCTGATCCTGGAGGTGAGCGATCGACTGCTGCAGCTGGACCTCCTGCAGCTCGATGCGTTTTCGTGACGCTGCGATTGTCACGAGGGCACGCCGGACCTGAGTGAGCTGCTCGAGCATCTTCTCGTAGGAGAGGTCGAGCATCTCCGACGGATTCTCGGCCTGATCCAGTGCCTTGTTCGCCTTCGCCTCGACGATGTCGTGGGCGCGTTGGAATAATCCCATGACCCCATCTTGCTCCTTCCAAGAGGAGCTTCGCGGGCGCTTCCGATGAGCTCGCAGCTCCGCCGCTGCACGGACCGGCACCCGGCCCTGGGACCCAGCCCTCCGGGTTGCCGACCTGCGGTCGCCGTCGATCGATCTCTTCGGCCCGCCGGGGTCGGCCCGCCGGGGTCGGCCCGCCGGGGTCAGCCCCCTTCGAAGGGGAACCCGAGGTCGGGCGCGGTGAGCACCGCGCGGAACGGGAGCCCTTCCTCGGCCGCCATCGCGGCGACGGTCCCTCCCCGGTCTACGAGCGCCACCAGGACGACCGGTTCCGCTCCAGCCGCACGTACCGCGCGGGCCGCTTCGAGGAGCGACGTACCGCGGGTAACGGCGTCCTCGGTCACGGCCGCCCGATCGCCCGGGTCCAGCGCCCCCGCGATGCGGCCCCCACCTCCATGGTCCTTCGCCTCCTTACGAACGCTGAACGCCTTCAGCGGGCGGCCACTCATCGAGGCGACCGCCGCAGTCACGAAAGCCACCGGGTCGGCTCCCATCGTCAACCCCCCGATCGCCGTCGTGTCGGCCGGCACGAGGTCGAGGATCGCCTCAGCGACGAGCAGCATCGCGTCCGGGCGGCACACCGTCTGCTTCGCGTCGACGAACCAGCTACTGGACTTCCCCGACTTGAGCACAAAGTCACCCCGACGGACGGCGTGGACCAGGAGGTGCTCACGCAACGACTCCAGCGCGGGTGATGCGAGCGCGGGCAACCCGCGCTGCGGCGGCACCGGCTCGGTCACAGCTGGACCGCGCCCGAGCCGGCCACGACCTCTCCGACGACGACCGGAGCGGAGCCGAGCAGTCCGGCCCCGGAGCAGCCCGTCGCCGCCCCCAGCGCCCGGACGACCGCCTCCACCGCGTCTGGCGCGACCGCGAGGATCATGCCGAGCCCGAGGTTGAAGACACGCGTCATCTCGGCGTCGCTGACTCGCCCGAGCCGAGAGATCTCGGTGAAGATGCGCGGCACCTCCCAAGACGTCGGGTCGAGCACGGCGTCGGTGTCGCTCGGAAGCACGCGGCGAAGGTTCCCCGGGATGCCGCCACCCGTCACATGGGCGCAGGCGTGGACCCCTGCCCGATCCGCCGCCAACGCCGCCAGCACAGCCGGCGCGTAGACGAGCGAGGGCTCCAGCAGCTCGTCGGCAAGGGAACGTTCGGCGCCCTCCCACGCCGGACCTTCGAGCGAGAGCCCCGCACGCTCGATCAGCACGTGGCGGGCGAGCGAGTAGCCGTTCGAGCGGAGCCCAGGCGAGGGCAAGCCGATGAGCACGTCGCCGGGGACGACGCGGTGCGGTCCGAGCTCTTGCCCCGCCTCGACCACGCCCACTGCGAAACCCGCCAGGTCGACGGCGTCTGGTCCCATCGCGCCAGGATGCTCGGCGGTCTCCCCGCCCACCAACGCGCAACCTGCGGCTCGGCAACCTTCCGCGATCCCCGCGACGATCGACGCTACCCGTTCGGGGAGGAGCTTCCCGACCGCGACGTAGTCGAGGAGGAACAGCGGTTCGGCACCCGCGCAGACGACGTCGTCCACGCACATCGCAACAAGATCCACGCCGATCGTCTCGTAGCGACCCGTGGCCTGAGCGACGAGCATCTTGGTCCCGACGCCGTCGGTCGACGAGACGAGCACAGGGTGGGAGAAGCGGTCGCTGTCGAGAGCGAAGAGCCCGGCGAAGGCGCCGATACCACCGAGCACCTCCGGACGTGCGGTGGACGCGACCGCATCCCTGATCCGTGCGACAGTCTCGTCACCTGCGGAGAGATCGACTCCGGCCCTCGCATAGGTGGCGGCGCCCGTTCCGTCGATCAGCCGGGCGCGATCGTCCCTCGTCCCTGCCACGAGGTCACACCCCTGGGAGCGCACCCTGAAGGAGCGGCTGCTCCGTCACGCCGCACACGGCCCCTTCGCCAGCCCCGCCATCCACCCCCGCAGGATCGAGGTCGCCGGTATCGAGGTCTCCGGTATCGAGGTCGAGAGGAACGGGCGTCGGGTAGCGGCCGGTGAGACACGCGTCGCACCAGCCAGCGTGACCTGCGCCGATCGCTGCCTTCAGCTCCTCGAGCCCGATGTACGCGAGCGAATCGACACCGAGGTAGCGCTCGATCTCTCCCAGCGTCAACGACGCTGCGAGGAGCTCGTCGCGAGTCGGAGTATCGATCCCGTAGAAGCATGGCCAGCGGAACGGCGGCGAGGAGATGCGCAGGTGGACCTCCGCCGCACCGGCGTCCCGCAACATGCCGACGATCGCCCGCGTCGTGGTGCCACGTACGATGGAGTCGTCCACCACCACCAGCCGCTTCCCTGCGATGTTCTCGCGCAGTGGGTTCAGCTTCCGGCGCACCGCGTCTCGGCGAGCGTCCGAGCCCGGGTCGATGAAGGTCCGTCCGATGTATCGGTTCTTCACGAGCCCCTGGCCGTAAGGAATGCCGCTTCGACGTGAGAAGCCCTCCGCGGCCGGCACGCCGGAGTCCGGGACACCCATCACCAGCTCCGCGTCGGCAGGTGCCTGCTCAGCGAGCAGCTCGCCCATGCGGCGTCGCGCACCATGCACCTCGCGCCCGTAGAGCCGGCTGTCCGGGCGGGCGAAGTACACGAGCTCGAAGATGCACAGGCGGGGGTCCACGTCGCCAGAGGGGAACAGCAGCTCACTGTGAACACCGCCCTCGCCCGGACCGTCGATCGTGACGAGCTCGCCAGGATCCAGCTCCCGCACGTACGTCGCTCCGACCACGTCGAGCGCGGGCGACTCCGACGCGAGCACCCAGCCCTCCCCGCGCTCTGCCGTCCCCAGCCGGCCGAGGCACAGCGGGCGAAAGCCATGGGGGTCGCGGACCCCGTAGAGCCGCTGCGAGTCGACCAGCACCAAGGAGTAGGCCCCCTGCACACCGGGGAGCACCTGCCGCAAGGCGGCGGTGAGGGTGCCGGGGGACGAGGCGCCCGCCGGCGGTGTCCCCGCCTGCACGTCGCCCGACACCTCCTCTCCGGCATCGAGCACGCCCGCGAGCAGCTCCGCGACGAGGTCGCTGTCCGTCGACGCCATTCCCGGCAGCATCCCGCAGCGCCGGGCCAGCTCCGGCGTGTTCGTCAGATTGCCGTTGTGGCCGAGGGCGAAGCCGGCGCCCCCGGCGGGGCGGTAGACAGGTTGAGCAGCGTGCCAGTCGGAAGCCCCATGCGTCGAGTAACGCGTGTGGCCCATCGCGATATGACCGATCAAGCCGGAGAGGGTCCGTTCGTCGAACACTCGGGTGACGAGACCCATGTTCTTCACGACGGTGATCGTCCGTCCGTCGCTCACGGCCATCCCTGCAGACTCCTGCCCGCGATGCTGGAGCGCGTAGAGGCCGTCGAAGGTGAGGTGTGACGCCGGACGCCCCGGCGCGTATACCCCGAAGACCCCGCAGGCTTCCTTCAAGATCTGGCGCTCCGCCCTCGTGGTCCGGAAGTCGGCGCTGCGGCGCACGTACGCCGGGGAGCGACGACCGTTGGTTGGTTCCCAAGGCAGTGTACCGGTCGGACCCACCCTCCAAGAGGGCCCAGGGGTGAATTGCTCGTGCACACCTACAGCAGCAAGGTGGACAGCAAGGTGGACAGCAAGGTGGACAGCAAGGTGGACAGCAAGGTGGACAGCAAGGTGGACAGCAAGGTGGACAGCAAGGTGGGCCGTGCATGCTGGTCCGATGGACGAAAATCCCGAGAGCGCTGGGAGAGCTCGTCTCGGTCCTGTCGCAGACGCCGGCCCTGTCGCAGACGCCTGCGCGAGGGCGATCGCGCAGCTCAAAGACGTGGTAGCCGTGACGCGGCGCGTCCTCGCGGCGACCCCGCCCGAATCTCTCCCTCGCGCAGCAGCCCACGAGATGGCCTGCGAGGTGGGTGCCCTCGAAAAGCTCGCCGCCGCCGCGACGATCCGCTATGCACGCGCCGCGGGAAGGGAGGCCCCGCTCCTGCTCGCCACTGCCTCGGGGACCGCGCCCGGGACGGCGCGGCGAAGACTCGACGTCGCCAGGAGGATCTCGACGTGCGCTCCGCTGGCCGACGCGTTCAGTCGCGGCGACCTTTCCGTCGACCAGGCGGGAATCCTCGCGCCGCTCGCCGCAGACGCTGATTGCATCGCGACTCTGGTCGAGACCGCGTCGAGGCTGTCGATGACGGAATTGCGCGCAGAGACGCAGCGGCTGGTCTATAGACGCCGAGGAGAGCGCGAGGCGGCACGTTCGGAACGGTCGCTGCACGACCGCCGGTACTGCCGGGCCTGGACCGAGCCGAGCGGCAGCGTCCGCCTGGACGCACGCATCGGCCCACGTGACGGCGCGGCGCTCCTTGCCGCGCTCCGCCAGGAGCACGAGCGTCTGCGACGTCGACGAGCTGCGGGCGCACCGGGCGATGGGGACCCAGGAGACGCGACGGGTGCAGCGTCCGTACGCGCCGATCAGCTGCGCGCGGACTCGCTGGTTCGGCTCGTGACCGGGAAGGTGGAGGGGCAGGGGCTCGGGCGTCCTGAGCTCCTGGTTCGGGTCGACGCCGAGGCGCTCCGCCGCGGAGAAGCGATCGGCGAAGAGACGTGCGAAATCGCTGGCGTCGGCCCGGTCTCGGTCGGCGTCGCCCGCAGCGTCCTCGGAGAAGCCTTGTGGACCTTGCTCGTCGCGTCCGGCACCGACATCCGGACGGTCACCACGACCACCCGTGTGATCCCGACGAAGGTGCGGAACGCGTTGTGGTCTCGTGATCGCGAGTGCGTCGTTCCCCGCTGCGGAGAGACCGAAGACCTTGAGATCGACCACTGGACACGGGACTTCGGATGGCACGGCGTGACCGAGCTCGACAATCTCGCCCTCGTGTGCTCGGTGCACCATGCGATGAAGACGCGAACAGGCTGGCGGCTGCTCGGAGGCCCCGGTCGGTGGGTGTGGCTGGCGCCCAAGACCGTGGACGAGCTCGCGGTGGAGCACGCCAGGCCGGCTCGCAGGCAGGATTGCAAGCCGGAGCGCAGGCCGGAGCGCAGGCCGGCGTCAGACGGAGACCCTTGAACGGGCTCCTTCGCCTTCGTGATCACTCGCCCTTGACAAGAGGCGCTCCTTCAGGAACGACTCAGAGGAGCTTGCCGATGGCGGATACCCAGGCTCCGCACCCCACGCCTTGGTGAAGCCTGGTGGCCCGGAAGTGGGAGACGTCGTTTGCGTGCCCGCAACGTGCTGGTCGAGTCTTGTGACCGGCTACTCAATGCGCGGCGAGCACGCAAACGACTTCAGGCCGGCACGAGCCTGTCGACCAGCGAGCCCGCCCAAGCCTGTGAAAGATCGGCCATCGGCACATCCATCAGCTGCTCGACGACGAACCGATCACCGCCCGCGATACCGATGATCTCGGCAGGCACCCCCGCTTCGTCGGCGCGGGCGCACAGCTCTCCCGGCTTGCACGTCACGGCGACGACGCGGGAAGGCAGCTCGGTGAAGAGCTCTTGGTGGCCTTCCACCCCGGCGACACGAACCCCGACGCCCCCGGCGACGGCCATCTCGGCAAGCGCGACCGCGAGCCCGCCTCCCGAGACGTCGTGAACGCCCTCGAGCAGCCCCGCGTCCCCGGCGTCCTCTGGTCCCCTGCCCCCCCCGGCCACGGCGGCTGCCACGAGGGAGGCGACGAAACCCGCGAGCCGCGCGTGCGCGGCATGGTCGAGCGGTGGTAGCGCGCCGTACCGCCGCCCTCGGCACTCGACCGCCCAGCGGCTCCCGCCGAGGGGGTGCGGCACGTCGTCACCTGCGCGCCGGCGCCCGAGGAGCACCACGCTGGCGTCGGCGGCCAGCGCCGCCGGCGGCGGGCGCCGTCGTATCCTCTCGACGAGACCCAGCACCCCGAGCACCGGCGTGGGAAGGATGTCGGCACCTGTGCTCTCGTTGTAGAGGCTGACGTTGCCGCCGATCACCGGCAGGCCGAACGCGTGACACGCGTCGACCAGCCCGTCGACCGTCTCGGAGAGCTGCCACATCACCTCCGGGTGCTCGGGGTTCCCGAAGTTCAG
>JAJYGW010000221.1 GCA_021790615.1 Actinomycetes bacterium
CGGTCTCGTGCGAGCTGCTCTCGGACAGCTCCATGCACACTCGATCCACGTGACTGGCGTCGTGGTCGGGCACGCCGGGAGCGGGCTGCTCTACGGCGCCGGCATCCTCGTCGTGTTGAGGGCGTTCGCGAACGGCGGCTCCTCGCTCACCGGCCTCGAGGCGATCTCGAACGGCATCGCCACGATCAAAGAGCCGCGCGGCACGAACGCGCGACGCGTGCTCGTCGTCATGTCGGCGATCCTCGGGTCGCTCGTTCTCGGGGTGTCGATCCTTGCGCGCATCACGCACGCCGTGCCGCACGTGCTCGGGATCCCGACGGTGCTCTCGCAAGAGGTGCGCTACGTGTTCGGCTACAGCCTCGCAGGGAAGGTCGCCTACTACTACATCCAGATGGTCACCGTCCTCATCCTGTGGACGGGAGGCAACACGAGCTTCAACGGCTTCCCCAACCTGGCGAGCTTCGTGGCGGAGGACGCCTACCTGCCCCGGCAGCTCACGCGCCGTGGACACCGCCTTGTCTTCTCCAACGGGATCGTCATCCTCTCCGTGCTCTCGATCGCCCTCATCGCCGGCACCAAGGGCGATCTGAACTCGCTCGTCGCCCTCTACGCCATCGGCGTCTTCGTCGGGTTCACGATGGCCGGCTCGGGCATGGTGAAGCACCACCTCACGGCTCGCGAACGCAACTGGAAGGTGAAACTCGTCATCAACGGCTTCGCAGCCGTGCTCTCCTTCGTGATCGTCGGCATCCTCGCCGTCGTGAAGTTCACCGAAGGCGCGTGGCTCGTCGTGGTGCTGTTCCCGATCCTGTTCGTCGTCCTCATCCGGCTCCACAAGCAGTACGTCACGGAGAAGGCGGAGCTGGAGGAGAACGCCCCGCACGCGGCGGAGGTGCCGATCCTGCGACGCCACGTCGTGCTCGTGTTCGTGGAGCGGATGGACCTTGCCACCGCCCGGGCGCTCCAGTACGCGAGGACGCTGCAATCCGACGAGCTCCGAGCTGTCCACTTCGTCCTCGACAACCAGGTCGCGAACGAGCTCGAGCAGCAGTGGATCCGCCTCGGCCTCTCCCAGTTCCCGCTCGACCTCGTCGAGTGCCCCGACCGGCGACTCACCCGGGCGTCGATGGAAGTCGTCGCCGAGGCCGCCGAGGACGGGCGCACCGAGGTGAGCGTGCTGCTCCCGCGGCGCGTCTTCGAAGGAGCGTGGCGCCGGGTGCTGCACGACCGGACTGCCGACCGCATCGCCGGGTTCGTCAGCCAGCTGCCGAACGCGACCGCCACGATCGTGCCGTTCCCGCTCGGCAAGCGCCGGCGGGAGCTCGTGCCCTGGCGCAACCGGGACGAGCCCGAGGCGCCGGCGGACCTGGCCGGGGCCGGCGCCAAGGCCGGGGCCGAGCATCACGGGCCGATGCGCGGCGCCGCCGCCATCGTCCACGGGAGGCCGTGGACTGGCGTACACCGGCACGGCGACGAGGAGGGGGGCGCGGCCGAACGGAAGGCCACCGCCGCCGCCAAGGCCACGGCGGGCGGGAAGGGCACCGAGCCGAGCAGGTCGCTGCTCCCGGGAGCCATGCCGATCGCACAGCTCCGTTGGCGCCAGAGGGCCAAGGTCGGTGGCCGTGTCCGGTCGGTTCGTGTCCAGCCCCGGGCCGGGGTGCCGAGCGTGGAGTGCATCCTCGCCGACCCCACCGGGCAGCTCTTGCTCGTCTTCCAGGGCCGGCGCCGCTATCCCGGAGTCGAACCGGGGGCGGTCATCACCGCGGAAGGTATGGTTGGGGACCGGAACCATCGGACGGCGATGATCAACCCGATCGTCGAGATAATCCGGCCCGGAGAGGTCGGGAACCCCCCGCCAGCGGAGGGCTCGACGGAACACCAGGAGTGATCCCTCTGGTCGGCGGCGCGCGTCGCGCTGGTCCGGAGGGTGCTCTGACCTGGTCACATCACCGGCTGGCCTAGTGAAATCTTGAACATGCCCCCCGGACTCGTTTATCCTCCCCCCGACCTGAGCAAAGGAGCTGATCGGTGCCCACCCACCTCCTAGCGAGCTCCGGCGGCTACCAGGCCTTCTCTCTCGGCGGAGCCGAGCGTGCCTGGCTGGGATTCGCCCTGGCTGCTGGAGCCGTAGCAATCCTCGTCGCCCTCTACCTGATGCGCGGCGTCCTCGCGGCGGATCAGGGCACCGCCTCGATGCGCGAGATCGCGTCTGCCATCCAGGAGGGCGCCGTCGCCTTCCTCCGGCGCCAGTTCCGCACGATCGCCATCATCGTCATACCGCTGTTCGTGCTCGTGTTCTTCACCGCCACGAAGGTGGTGAACGCCAACAACAAGGTGGTGCTGAGCTTCGCCGCCGCCGGCCTCTCCCGGGCCATCGCGTTCCTCCTCGGAGCCCTCTTCTCGTCCGTCACCGGCTTCATCGGGATGAGCATGGCCGTGCGCGGCAACGTCCGTACCGCTGCAGCGGCCCGCGGTGGCGAGCTCCCGGGCGCTCTCCGAATCGCCTTCCGCACCGGGGGCATCACCGGCATGTTCTGCGTCGGCCTCGGCATCATCGGCGCGACCGGCATCGTCTTCATCTTCCAGAACAGCGCTACAGCCGTGCTCGTCGGGTTCGGCTTCGGCGCCTCGCTCCTCGCCCTCTTCATGCGTGTCGGAGGTGGCATCTTCACGAAGGCGGCCGACGTCGGTGCCGACCTCGTCGGCAAGGTCGAGGCCGGGATCCCCGAGGACGACCCCCGCAACGCCGCCACGATCGCCGACAACGTCGGCGACAACGTCGGAGACTGCGCCGGGATGGCGGCCGACCTGTTCGAGTCCTACGAGATCACGATCATCGCCTCGCTCATCCTCGGCTACTCGGCTTTCAAGACCCTGTACGCCCACAACCCGGCGGCCTGGGCCAGGGGTCTCATATACCCGCTCGTCGTGGCCGGGATCGGCATCCTCACCTCGGCCATCGGGATCCTCATCGTCCGGGCGCGACCGAGCGACCGGACCGCCATGGCAGGGATCAACCGGGGCTTTCGCTTCTCGGCGCTCCTGACGCTCATCGGAGCCTTCTTCGTAGCCCAGTTCTACGTGCACAACCTGAAGGTCTTCTGGGCCGTCCTCGTCGGCGTGTGCCTCGCCCTCGTCGCGAGCCTCATCACGGAGTACTTCACGTCGACCGAGAGGCGCCCGGTGAGGGAGGTGGCTGATTCCACCATCACCGGTCCGGCGACCACGGTGCTCTCGGGGATCGCCCTCGGCCTCGAGTCGAGCGTCTGGGCCGTGCTCGCCATCGTGGTCGCCATCGCCGTCGCCGTCGGCCTCGGCGGCACGAACATCGACGTCGACCTCTACCTCGTCGCGCTCGTCGGGATCGGCATGCTGTCGACGACCGGCATGGTGATCTCGGAGGACTCCTTCGGCCCCGTCGCCGACAACGCAGCTGGCGTGGCCGAGATGTCCGGCGAATTCCACGGCGAGGCTGAGCGGGTCATGGTGAGCCTCGACGCCGTCGGCAACACGACGAAGGCGATCACGAAGGGGGTCGCGATCGGCTCGGCCGTCATCGCCTCGGTCGCCTTGTTCGCGTCCTTCATCGAAACGGTCGGCTCCCAGCTCCACATCTCATCGCTCGGGAACGCCCTCTTCGACAACCCGCTCACCCAGATCAGCGTCGCCAAGCCGCTGCCCTTCATCGGCCTCCTCATCGGCGGCACGATCGCTTTCCTCTTCTCGTCCCTCGCCATCCGCGCCGTCGGGCGCTCTGCCGGGACGGTCGTGCAGGAGGTGCGCCGCCAGTTCCGGGAGCATCCGGGCATCATGGACCGCACCGAGAAGCCGGAGTACGGGCGGGTCATCTCGATCTGCACGGCAGCCGCCCAGCGGGAGCTCGCCACCCCGGCTCTGCTCGCCATCCTGGCGCCGGTGATCGTCGGGTTCCTCATCAACTACTACGCCCTCGGCGCCTTCCTCGCCGGGACCATCCTCACCGGGCAGCTCATGGCGAACTTCCTGTCGAACTCGGGAGGCGCCTGGGACAACGCCAAGAAGTACATCGAGGACGGCTACCACGGCGGGAAGGGGTCCGACTCGCACAAGGCCGCCGTCATCGGCGACACCGTCGGGGACCCGTTCAAGGACACGGCGGGCCCTGCGCTCAACCCGCTCATCAAGGTGATGAACCTGGTGTCCCTCCTCATACTCCCGACCGTCATCGCGTTGCGGCACAACGATGCCCGGTTCGTCATCGCGGGGATCGCCCTCGTCGTGCTGATCGCGGCGATCCTGTTCTCGAAGCGCTCGACGGGCTCGTTCGGCGAGGACACCTCGGCCGGCTCGGGCGCGGTGGCGGCGGCGGGTTCGGCGGAAGCGGTCTCCGCGGCACCGGCGCCGACCGGTGCAGGCGGGCCTGCCGTGACGGCCTAGACGTGGGCTGATGGCAAAGCCGCTCGTCATCGTCGAGTCACCGGCGAAAGCCAAGACGATCGCGAGCTTCCTCGGGCGCGACTACGTCGTCGAGTCCTCGATCGGTCACATCCGGGACCTCCCGCGGTCTGCCTCCGACGTCCCGGCCGCGTTCAAGAAGGAACCGTGGGCGCGGCTCGGCGTCGACGTCGACAACGACTTCAAGGCGCTCTACGTCGTCAGCCGAGACAAGAAGGAGCAGGTTGCGAAGCTGAAGCGCCTCGTCGGCGAAGCGAGCGAGCTCTACCTCGCGACTGACGAGGACCGCGAGGGGGAGTCCATCGCCTGGCACCTCGTCGAGGTGCTCTCGCCACGAGTGCCGGTGCGGCGCATGGTGTTCCACGAGATCACGCCGGGAGCCATCCAGCAGGCCATCGACCACCCGCGCGAGCTCGACCGGCGTCTCGTCGACGCCCAGGAGGCGCGGCGCATCCTCGACCGCCTCTACGGCTACGAGGTGTCTCCGGTGCTCTGGCGCAAGGTGCGCCAGGGCCTGTCGGCCGGGCGGGTCCAGAGCGTCGCCACGCGCATCGTGGTGGAGCGCGAGCGCGAGCGGATGCGGTTCCGGTCGGCCACCTGGTGGAGCTTGGAGGGGCGGTTCGCCGAGTCGGGGCAGCGCTTCTCGGCGCGTCTCGTCGACGTGGCCGCCCGCCGGGTCGCGACGGGCGACGACTTCCTGCCGAACGGCCAGCTTGCCGAAGCATCCGAGGTGCTGCGCCTCGGCGAGAGCGACGCCCGGGCGCTCGTGGGAGCGCTCGAGACGTCGACGTTCGCCGTCGCCTCGGTGGAGGAGCGGCCGTTCCGGCGCTCGCCCGCGGCGCCGTTCATCACGTCGACGTTGCAGCAGGAGGCGGCGCGGAAGCTGCGTTTCTCGGCCCAGCGGACGATGCGGACGGCACAGGGCCTCTACGAGCGTGGCTACATCACCTATATGCGGACCGACTCGACGACGCTGTCGGAGACAGCGATCGCGGCGGCGCGCGCTCAGGCGCGAGAGCTGTACGGACCGCAGGCGGTGCCCAACTCCCCGCGGACGTACCGGAGCCGGGTGAAGAACGCCCAGGAGGCGCACGAGGCGATCCGTCCCGCCGGTGACCGGTTCCGCCTGCCGAGCGCCGTCGCTCGCGAGCTCTCCGGCGACGAGGCGCGCCTGTACGAGCTCGTCTGGCAGCGAACCGTCGCCTCGCAGATGATCGACGCGACCGGGACGACTGCACGCGTGCGCATCGAGGGCGAGACCTTGCACGAGACACCGACGGCGCCTGCCGGCGCCGTCGCCGGCTTCGTCGCAACCGGGACCGTCATCACCTCCCCGGGGTTCCTCCAGGTCTACCGCGAGGACGAGGACGACACGGTGGACGCGGGCGGCGGCCGGGACCAGCGCGAGGAAGCGCGCCTGCCCCAGCTCGCGACCGGGCAGCACCTCGACTGCGAGGGCATCGACGCCGAGGACCACGCCACGAAGCCGCCGGCCCGTTTCACCGAGGCCTCCCTCGTGCGCCGCCTCGAAGAGCTCGGCGTCGGGCGCCCGTCCACCTACGCGAGCATCATCCAGACGATCCAGGACCGGGGCTACGTGTGGCGCAAGGGGACGGCGCTCGTCCCGTCATTCACCGCATTCGCAGTGGTGCAGCTCCTCGAGGGCCATTTCCCCACACTGGTCGACTACGGCTTCACCGCCAGCATGGAGGACGACCTCGACGAGATCGCCTCCGGGGCCGAGGAGCAGATCCCCTGGCTCGAGCGCTTCTACTTCGGCGAGTCGCACCACCTCGAACGGCCACCGGCCACGAGCGGCGACGGCGGAGGACGAGCCCCCGGCGCCGGGCTCGCAGCGGAGGGTCGCGTGCCCCGCCATGTCCTCGCCGTCGACGGACGGCGCGGCCTGAAGGACGCCGTCCTCGCCCATCTAGAGGAGATCGACGCACGAGAGGTCAACTCGATCACGATCGGTGCAGACGGAAACGGCGAGGAGATAGTCGTCCGAGTGGGTCGCTACGGGCCGTATCTCCAGCGCGGGGAGGATCGCGCGCAGGTCCCCGAGGACCTGCCGCCCGACGAGCTCACACCGGAGCGAGCGATCCAGTTGCTGTCGAGCCCGTCGGGCGATCGGGCGCTCGGAGTCGACCCGGTGACCAGCAAGCCCGTGTACGCGAGAGCGGGTCGCTTCGGGCCGTATGTGCAGCTGGGCGAGATCGGCGGTGATGGAGGCGAGCGGCCGAAGTCCGCCTCGCTCTTCCGCTCGATGTCGCCTGAGACCGTCACGCTCGAGGACGCGTTGCAGCTGTTGCAGCTGCCACGGACCCTCGGGACGGATCCCGAGACGGGCGCCGAGATCGTCGCCAGCAACGGGCGTTACGGGCCGTACCTGAAGCGGGGTGACGACACCCGCAGCCTCGACAGTGAGGAGCAGCTCTTCGAGATCACGCTCGAGGAGGCGCTCGACAGGCTGCGCCAGCCGAAGACCCGGCGCTTCGGGCAAGCGGCCACACCCTTGCGCGAGATCGGCACCGATCCGGTGAGCGGGCAGGCGATCGTGTTGCGGAGCGGGCGTTTCGGCCCGTATGTGACGGACGGGACGGTGAACGCCTCTCTGCGGAGCGGCGACGACCCGGAGACGATCACCCTCGAGCGCGCGGCGGAGCTGCTGCAGTTGCGGCGGGAGGCAGGGCCGTCGACGCGGGCGAGCAAGCGGGCGAAGAAGACCGGCGGCGCGGCCAAGAAGGCTGGCGGCGCGGCCAAGAAGGCAGGCGGTGTGGCCAAGAAGGCGGGCGGCGCGGCCAAGAAGGCGGGCGGCGCGGCCAAGAAGGCAGGCGGTGTGGCCAAGAAGTCCCCGTCGAAGAAGGCGACCTGACCGGCTTGGCCGGACCCTTGGCAGCGACCGGGCGCCTCATCGCGATCGAGGGCGGGGAAGGCGCCGGAAAGTCGACGCAGGCGGCAGGGCTGGCTTCTGCACTCGGTGCCGACGTGACCCGTGAGCCGGGCGGGACCCCCCTCGGTGAACGTGTCCGCCGGCTGCTGCTCGACCCAGCCGCCGGCCATGTCGACGACTGGACCGAGCTCTTGCTCATGCTTGCCGCCCGAGCGCAACATCTCGCCGAGCGCATCGAGCCGGCCCTGCAGGCAGGACGGCACGTGGTGGTGGATCGCTACTCCGGTTCCACGCTGGCGTACCAAGGGCACGGGCGCGGTCTCCCGCTCGACGACGTGCGCCGGCTCTGCGACCTCGCGACGCGTGGGCGGTGGGCGGACCTCAACGTGTTGATCGACGTTTCGATCGAGGTCGGCGCGGCGCGGCGCGGCGGGCGGCACGACGCGACGCCCGACCGGTTCGAGGCGGAGACGATCAGGTTCCACGACCGCGTGCGCCAGGGCTACCTGATCGAGGCGGCTTCGGATCCCGAGCACTGGCTCGTCGTCGACGGGACCGGAACGACAGACGACGTCGCATCGGCCATCCTTGCGGGCGTGCAGGAGCGGCTCGGCATCGACGACGCGGCATCACGGTGACCGTGGCGCCGGCGACACCGGTCGCACCCGTGCTCGACCGCGTCATCGGCCAGCCCACCGCCGTGGCGGCGCTGCGGGCAGCGACCAAGGCTCCCCTTCACGCCTACCTGTTCATCGGCCCACCGGGAACGGGACGCGAGGATGCCGCGCGCGCCTTCGCAGCAGCGCTGTTCTGCCCGAACGGTGGCTGCGGCACATGCGACGTGTGCGAGGCGACGCTCGCCGGGCGGCATCCGGATCTCGTCGTCGTCGAGCGACATGGGGCCTCGATCAGCGTGCCGCAGGCTGCCGAGGTGGTGCGCCTGGCCGCCCGAACACCGCGAGCGGCGCCGTATCAGGTGCTCGTGCTCATCGACTTCCATCTCGTGGAGAAGGCGGCCCCGACGTTGCTGAAGACGATCGAAGAACCGCCTTCCACGACCGTCATCGTCGTCACGGCCGAGTCGGTTCCGGCCGATTTCGTCACGATCGCGAGCCGTTGTGCGCGCATCGAGTTCCGCCCCCTCGCCGAGCCGGAGATCGTCGAGGCGCTCGTGCGAGAAGGGGCGGGGCGGGCGATGGCGGAGGCGGTCGCCCAGGTGGCCGAAGGGCGCCTGGATCGGGCACGCCTGCTCGTCGCGGACCCCGGTTTCTCGGCGCGGATCGCACGGTGGCGGGATGTGCCCACCCGCCTGGACGGGACGGGAGCGGCACTTGCCGTCGCGGCGGCAGAGCTCGTGGCGGCCGCCAACGAGCTGGTCGAGGTCGTGAAGGCGCGTCAGTCAGCAGAGCTGGAAGAGCTCGCCGAACAGGCGAAGATGATGGGTGAGCGGGGCCTGCCCGGCAGGGCGGACATCGAAGCCCGCCACCGGCGGGAGCAGCGCCGCATCCGCACCGACGATCTGCGCGCCGGCCTCGCGACCCTCGCCGCCCTGTACCGGGGGCGGCTGGACTCCGGGCCCGCGGATGCGCGCACCGCCATCCGCGCGATCGAGCTCATCGACGAGGCGGCGAAGCGGTTGACGTTGAACGTCAACGACACGCTGCTGCTCGAGTGGCTGCTGGCAAAGCTCGACCGATTGAGCTGAGGCGCTCCGGCCGCCACCTCCGCTGCACACACGCTGATTACCATGACCTGCCGTCGTCAGCGGCAGGCAGGGGTCCGTGACCGAGCTCTCCACTCAAGACCCGACGGGGCGCGTCAAGTCGTCCCGAGCTGACGCTCGCTCCGGCGCGGGCGAGGGCCGCTCCACACCCGATGCCGGCGAGCGCCATGGCGTGAGCCGCACGCCCCTGTTGAAGCGTCCGAGTGCGGCAGGGCTCGTCGAGGCCGTGTTG
>JAJYGW010000255.1 GCA_021790615.1 Actinomycetes bacterium
TGGGGATGAGGATCCGGTCTCCCGCCAGGAGGGAGCAGAAGCCGTGACGGCGATCGCCGGGGTGGGCAACCCGCCGACCGACTTGGCGCTGAGGACGATCCCGACATCCGAAGGCGCAGTCGTGCTCGGGTCCGCGCCGGCGGGGCCGGATCGGATCGTGTTTCCGTGGCCGAGGCGCACGAGCCAGCCGAGGGACTGATCGGCGAAGACCGGCGCCAGCTCCGAGAAGGATCGCTGCAAGTGCACGAAGTCGTGCAGGAAGGCAGCGTGCCTGCGCGGCGCGCCGGTGCTCGTCCGCACGCCGCCGGAGCCGGTCGGCGGTGCTGGACCGGGCTCGGGAGCCTTGTGACGGGCCGTTCGCATCGCGGCACCTCCTTCGCCCATCGTGCGGGAACCCTCTGGTCGGAGCCAGGGTCGAAAGTCACGAGCTCCGTGAGTCTCTCTGCCCGACCGTGGCGAGCGGCGGCAGTATGGGGCGATGCGTCGGTCGTCCTGGCCCCACGTGGGCGTGGTCGTGCCCGTGATCGCTGCCGTGCTGCTGGCGGGGTGTTCGGCAAACCCGTCGTCGGGCACCGGCGGTACCGGCTCGACTCGGCCGTACACGAGCTCGACAGCGGCCGCACCCGCTTCGGTGGCACGACGCCCGCTTCGCTATTCGCACGTCTGGGTCGTCGTGATGGAGAACCTCGGGTACTCCGGTGCTCTTGCCACGCCGGGGCTCGCGACGCTTGCCCGTCGTTACGCCTATGTGACCGATTCGTATGCCGCCGGCCACCCGTCGCTCCCCAACTACCTGGCCCTCACTGCGGGCTCCACCCTCGGCGTCACGTCCGACTGCCTCACCTGCTACACCAACGCACCGAACCTCGGCGAGCAGCTGTCTGCCAAGCACGTGAGCTGGGATGCCTATCTCCAGAGCGTGTCGCAGCCGTGCTATCTCGGCACGTCGTACGGTGAATACGCGGCGAAGCACAACCCGTTCCGGTACTTCGCCGACATCCGCTCGAGCCGTGCGCTCTGCTCACACCTGCGGCCCTACTCCGAGCTCCCGGGCGTGCTGAGGGGACCGGCGGGGAAGGTGCCGCGCTTCGTCTGGGTGACGCCGGACATCTGCAACGACGGCCACGACTGCTCCTCTGCCGTCGCATCCCGGTGGCTCGGCAGCTTCGTCCGGTTGGTGACCGCCAGCGCGGCGTGGCGCGACCATGGTCTCCTCGTGGTCACGTGGGACGAAGGGTCCTTCGGCGATTCCTCGGTCGTCATGCCGTCGGGCGCAATCGAGAGCTCAGGGGGTGGCGGCCACATCCTCACGATCCTCGTCGGGCGCGGGCTGCACGGGAGCTACGCCATCCCGCTCACCCACGAGGGTGTGCTGGCTGCCATCGAGCAGAACTTCGGCCTGCCCTACCTCGCAGGCGCCCGGCAGTGGGCAGGGCACACCCTTCTCGACGTGATCGGGAGGCGCCGTGACCCACCGAGCACGGCCTCGAGCACGACGACCGACTGGACCACCTATCACCGCTATGCCACCGGGTCAGGCCGCGGGCCCTCGGCTCTCGACCTCGCCCACCTCGCCCCGGCCTGGACGTCGAAGACACTCGATGGCGACCTCTACGGCGAGCCGCTCGTCTTCGGCAAGGAGGTGTACGTCGCGACGGAGAACGACACGGTCTACGCGCTGAGTGCCGCCCACGGGACCGTCGTCTGGTCCCGCCATCTGGCGAGACCGTTCCCCTCGTCCCGGATGCCGTGCGGGAACATCACCCCGAGGGTCGGCATCACGAGCACGCCCGTCATCGACCCTTCCCGTCACGAGATCTTCGTCGTCGCCGACGAGGACGTGAACGGGTCGGCACATCACGAGATCTACGGGCTCAGCACGACGAACGGTCGCATCGAGATGCGGCAGCGTGCCGACCCGCCCGGCGCGAACCCCCGTTACCTCCTCAATCGGGCGTCCCTCGTCATGGACAACAGCCGCGTCGTCTTCGGGTTCGGCGGCAACTACGGCGACTGCGAGCCGTACCACGGCTGGGTCGAGTCGGTTCCCGTCACCGGTGGTACGGCCAGGTTCTTCGAAGTGGACCACGGGCGCGGCCAGTCCCAGGGCGCGATCTGGATGGGCGGCGCGGCACCGATCGTGGAGCGGAGCGGTGACATCTGGGTGGCCGCAGGGAACGGGTCCGTCGGCACAGGCGGCGGCTCGTACGACGGCAGCGACTCGGTGCTCGAGCTGTCACCGTCCATGAAGCTGCTCCAGTACTTCGCGCCCTCGACCTGGCGGCGCGACAACTCGAGCGATGCCGACCTCGGGTCGGCCGCCCCGGCCGTTCTCGGGAACGGGCTCGTGGTGCAGGCCGGGAAGTCTCAGACGGCGTTCCTGCTCCGGCAGTCGCACCTCGGCGGGATCGGCGGGCAGATCGACGACGTCGCCAACGTCTGCGCCACGACCCTCGACGGGGGCGTGGCGTTCGCCGGCAGCACCGTGTACCTGCCATGCGAGGCAGGAGTGATCGCCGTCGGGACGAACGCGACGAGCGGCAAGATGCGGCTTCTCTGGCGGACCCCGACCGGCGCGGGTGGACCCCCGATCCTCGCCGGGGGTTACGTCTGGACGATCTCGGGCGGTTTCCTCGACGCCCTCGACCCCGCCAACGGCAGGGAGGTCCAGCGGCTCTCGCTCGGTGTCGCGGCCGACGACTTCCCGACTCCGTCAGTCGGAGACGGTCTTCTCATCGCGACGTCCAGCAATCGGGTCCACGCCTTCCGCCATGCCGTTTAGAGCTGAGCCAGAGCCACGATCGGGAAGCCACCGCGCGGGCTGCTCCCAAACCCGAACGGTCGAGACCGTCCCGCCCCCTGCTCGCGCTGTCGGTCTCGCCCGTGCCCGTCACCGCGTTCCCGCCGCCGGTCTGCCTCTCGCACCCTCACGAGCAGCACCCGACTCCTCAACCGCTCTCGGTTTGATCCAGCCCCTCGGGCTGCGAGGCGTCGACCAGGGCCTCCGCCTCGATCTCGACGCGCCAGCGCGGGTCGAGCAGCGCTGCGACGACCACCATCGTGGCGGCCGGTCGCGACGTCGCGAAGAGGGCGCCGTGGACCGCTCCGACGGTGTCCGCGTCAGCGGGGTCGACCAGGTACATGCGCGTTCGCACGACGTCATCGAGCGTGCCACCGAGACCGGCGAGAGCTTCGCCGATTATCTCGACGCAACGGCGCATCTGCACGGCGGGATCGGGGTCGACCTCTCCGTCGGGCCAGATGGGTGCGGTGCCCGACACGATGATCCGGTCGTCGACCCGCACCGCCCGGGAGAAGCCGATGCGCTCTTCGAAGGGCGACCCGCTCCCGACTCTCCTTCGCCTGGCGGCAGCCGGACCGTCGTCCACGCGCCGGAGAGTAGCTGTCCGATGGGGAGATTTCGAGCGCGTCAGAGCTCCACGAGCGAACGCGTGAGGGCGATGGCCGTCGTGAAGGTGCGGTAGAGCCGCAGCGGGTCCTCGTCGGTGATCTCGACGGTGCGCGTACCCGCCCGGCGGGTACCCGGGAGCGGCTCGACGAGCTCGGCCATGTCGGCCGTCAGCCATGCGATCTCGAGCGTCGCCGGCAGTGCGATCTTCGGGAGCTCCATCGAGCCTGCCGTGATCCTCGCAACCGCCTCGCTCGCCCCGGCCCGGATGAGCTCGCACGCCTTCTCCGGGTGCAAGCTGTCGGCCGAGGCGCGGGTCACGGCCTGCTTGACGACGACGCCGACTGCGTCTGGGAAGAAAGGCCGTGCCTCCTCGATGGTGACCTGATCCCCGGTGACGAGTGTCACCGGCACTCGGTGACCGAGGGCAACCAGTCCGTTGATGGCCGATTCTCCGGCCACCGCCCCGTTCAACCTCACCTCGCTCACCGCTCTCGGGTTGTAGGTATGGGAGAGCACCCCGTTCGATCCCATCGAGCCGTGATACGAGACGAAGAAGACGGCATCGAAAGCCGGACCCATGCGCTCCATCATGTAGAGCGGCTTGTGCCGGCCCGAGACGCAGGAGACGCCGTGGTGCAGCGCCCCGGGTGGCAAGTTGGCCATCGCCCCATGGGAGTCGTTCACGAGGACCTCGGTCGCACCCGCCTCTGTCGCGCCGTCGATGGCGGCGTTCACTTCGCCGAGGAGCAGGGCACAGCCGGCCTCGTATGCGGCGCCCGGTCCTCGGCACTGCGACCAATCGACGATGCCCGCGGTGCCTTCCATGTCACTCGACAGGTACACCTTCACGAGCTCGCATCGTACGGTGACCTGCCACTCGACGGCCGGGCAACGGCGCGGCAGACTGTCGCGGACCGCAGCAGCAGCAGCTCTCAAAAGGGGGTACGCGATGCAGGCCGAGGTGAAGGGCTCGACGTTGCCGGTGCTGGAGATGATCCTCGACCCAGGTGAGGCGATCATCTCGAACCACGGCGAGCTCTCGTGGATGACGACGAACGTGCAGATGTCACAGACGACCGTCATGGGCAACCAAGGTGGCGGTGGCGGGCTGCTCGGAGGGCTCAAACGCGTGGTCAGCGGGACGAGCATCTTCCTCACCCGCTACGAGGCGGCAGGGGGCGCAGGCATGGTCGCCTTCGCCGCCAAGATGCCGGGCCGCATCTTCCCGCTCGAGGTCGGCGCTCCCGGTGGCTACCTCGTGCACCGCCACGGCTGGGTGTGCGGCACCCCGGGGATCAACGCGACGATCGGGTTCCAGCAGGGGCTCGGCGGGATGTTGTTCGGGGGCGAGGGCTTCATCCTGCAGAAGCTCGAAGGGCAGGGGACCGCCTGGGTCGAGCTCTCCGGAGAGATCACGAGCTACGACCTCGGACCCGGCCAGTCCATGCTCGTCCACCCGGGGCATGTCGGCGTCTTCCAGGACACCGTCACCTTCCAGGTGACGCGGATCCCGGGGATCACGAACCGGTTCTTCGGCGCCGACGGCCACTGGATCGTCGCGCTCACCGGTCCCGGGAAGATCTGGCTGCAGTCCATGCCGTTGCCGATCCTGGCCGCCTCGCTGCAGCCGTTCCTCGCCCGCGACACGGCGGGCGACGCCGTCGCAGGTGGCGCTGCGGGCGGCATCCTCGGGAACATCCTTCGCAACTGACCGCCCTACGGGCGTGAGACCGTACTTCTGAGACGTCAACCAAGCAGGCGATTGGAGGCAGCCATGGGCTTCATGGACAAGGTTAAGAGCCAGGCGTCGGCGCTAGCCGAGAAGGCACAGGAGGGAGCGCGCGCCGGACAGGAGAAATTGTCGCAGGTACAGGCGAAACGGCACTCCGACGCGCTCCTCCTCGAGCTCGGTGGCATCGTCTACCTGGATCGTTCCGGCCGGCCGCAAGCAGGCGGCGACGCCCGGGCGGAGGCCATCGTGTCCGAGCTGCGCGCCTTCGAGGCCGAGCACGGCGCGGTGTCGGTGACCTCCGCAGTGCCTCAGCCCGGAGAGACCGGATCGTACGTCCCTGGTGGAGCCGGATCGCCCGTTTCGCCGGCGTCACCCGCCCCCGAGGCGTCGCAGTCCCCTCCGGTCACGAGCGCCCCGACCGGCGGTGGCATCCCGACGGCGTCACCAGGCGGTGGCATCCCGACGGCGTCCTACGCCTCGGACGAGGACCAGGCCGAGCCCTCACCCGAGTCCTCGAGCACCGACGGCTGAGCCGGCAACTCTCGTCTCTCCCCGACCTGTCACGAAGTAGCCGCCGCCGCCCGACCGAGCGGTCCTCGGAGCTCAGCGAGCGTTGATGTAGTCGACGAGCTCCTTGCGATCCTTCTCGAGCTCGCCGATGCGGGTCTTCACGACGTCGCCGATGCTGACGATGCCGGCGAGAGCACCTGACTCGTCCACGATGGGAACGTGGCGGATCCGGCGATCCGTCATGGTCGCCATGAGGGAGTCCGTGTCGTCCTCGGGCGAGGCTGTGTGCACGGTCGACGACATGATCGAAGACACCCGGTCCTGGAGCATCGAGCCGTCGTCGCCGTTCAGAGCACGCACGACATCGCGTTCGGAAACGATGCCGTCGATGTGGGAGCCGTCGGTAGAGACGACGAGCGCCCCGATTCCGTGAGCAGCGAGCTCGGCCACGGCATCGGCCACGGATGCTTCCGGCCGGATCGTGGCGACGGCTGTTCCTTTGGAGGTGAGGAGCGTTGAGATGCGCATGAGTGCCTCCTGCAATCCCGGTTCACCGATGGTAGCCGGGCCGCGCATGGCACACTCTCGGGTCATGGTCGCCACGACATCGGGACGAGTCGCCCTGATCACGGGTGCGTCGGCCGGCATCGGCCTGGCAACGGCCGAGCGCTTGGCCGCTCTGGGTTGGACGGTGGTCGGAGCGAGCCGCCGGGGTACGGGCCACCCGCCCGCTTGGACCGGGCTCGTCATGGACGTCGACGACGACGGATCCGTCGAACGAGGCGTGGCGTCCGTGGTGACCGAGCACGGACGAATCGACGCGCTCGTGGCATGCGCCGGCTGGGGCCTTGCCGGCGCCGTGGAACAGACCCCCGTCTCGGACGCGAAAGCCCAGCTGGAGACGAATTTCTTTGGCGTCGCACGCGCCGTCAGGGCCGCACTTCCTCCGATGCGCCGCCAGGGAGGCGGCCGGGTCGTGCTCGTGAGCTCGCTCGCGGGCGTCATCGGGATCCCGTTCCAGGCCTACTACAGCGCGAGCAAGTTCGCGATGGAGGGATACGGCGAGGCGCTGGCCTACGAGGTGGCGAATTTCGGGATCCACGTGACTCTCGTTCAACCCGGCAACATCCGGACGGAGTTCACGAAGAGCCGGCGTGATGTGGAGGTCGTGCTCGCTGAGGAGGACTCCTCGGACCCTTACGCCGAATCGGTCGAGAAAGCGGTCGGGATCATGGAACGCGACGAGCAGGGCGGCGCCGCGCCAGAGACGGTGGCTGCGACCATCGAGAAGGTGCTCCACGCTCGCCGTCCGCCCCGGCGGGTCAGCGTCGGGAAGCTCGACGAGAGGGCCGGTACGTTCGCGAAGCGCCTGCTCCCCTACAGGGTGTTCGAGCGAGCAGCAAGGTCCTCCCTCGGCGTCTGAGCGCGGGCCATCGCCGCCGCGATCAAGACTGCAAGACCCAGCGCCATCACGAGGTCGCCCGGGCTGAGCACTGTCCTCAGTGGTGGCACCGCGATCCAGTCCCCGAGGAAGAGCCAGCCGTGCGGCATGCCGGTACCGGTGGCGGCCAGCACGTGCTTCCCGAGGTTGCCGCGGCTTACGTCCAGCGACGCCATGCCCGCCGCCACCAGTGCCTTGTGGGAGACGGGCATCGCTTTGTCTGCGACGATCGGCAACCAGTTGAGGCACCAGCCCGCTCCCGTCAGGCAGAGAGCGAACTGCTCGGACCTGTGGCGACCGGGCAGGTTCCGGGCGAGCACAACGCCGACTGCGGTGTCGGAACCGACCACGATCGTGGCTCGCAGGACCGCGCCGATGCCGGCGTGCTCTGTGAGGGATCCCAGCACGACCTGCCCGACGAGAGCCGCGACGAGGAGCGGGAGCCACCTGAGCCGGAAGCATGCGATCGCGCGGACGGTGCCGCCTGCCGCGCGGCCGGCGGCAGTGCCGGCGAGGATGACGAGGAGCAGGACGAGCACGAAGGAGGCTGTGTAACCGTGCCGGCGGGCTAGCCGTGCCGGCGGCTAGCTGTGCTGAAGGGGCTGCCGGTGCCGGCGGGGTCGGCTTCATGCGCGGGGTGTGCGCCCCGCCGGCACCGGGAGGATGCGGTCAGGGGTGGGCGTGCGGGCCGAAGCCCTGCCACACCGGCGCGGCACCGGCGAGCCAGGCCATCGCCAGCCCACCAAGAGCCGCCGCGAGGGCGATTGCGTTGCGGGTTGCGCTGCGCATCTCTTTGTCCTCCTGTCACGGTCCGGACTGCCCGATCCGTCACCGGAACAGAGCGCGGATCCGCCCTCGTGATACAAGAAACAGCGCGCATACACTCACTGCCATGGCGGACGGCCAGGCGGCGGGGCACAGGGACGACGACGTCGTCGCGCTGGTGCTCGCGGCCCGTGACGGCGATGAACATGCGTGGCGGCAGATCGTGGCGCGGTACATCGACCTCGTTTGGTCGATCGCACGGGGCCACGCCCTCGACCACTGCGACGCTGCAGACGTCACGCAGACCACGTGGACGCGGCTGCACGAGCACTTGCCGGCGCTGCGCGAGCCGGATCGACTTGCTCAGTGGCTCATGACGACCGCCCGGCGTGAGTCACTCCGGGTCCTCCGTGAGCGCCAGCGCACGGTGCCCGAGGCGAGCCCGAGCCGGGCGGAGGTCGTGGCGGCGGTCGACGAGGACCTCCCGCACCTCTCGGAGGAGCGTGACCGGACCCTGTGGCGGGCGTTCCGACAGTTGTCACCGCCCTGCCAGACGCTGCTGAGGGCGCTCAATGCAGACGAGCCGCCGAGCTATGCGGACTTGAGCGCGGCACTCGGGATGCCGATCGGCAGCATCGGCCCGACGCGGGCTCGCTGTCTTGATCGCCTGCGGGCGATCCTGATGATGCTGGATTCGCCGCAGGGGCCACCTGGCGACGTGTCTCCGGAGCCGACATGAGCGCGCGCGGGCCACGCGGGCATGACCGTGGTCGCGACGAGTCGGGGGCACCGATCGTACCGATCGAGACGGTGACTCGGGAGGCGACGTGGCGGCGTTTCGCCGAGCTGGAACGCAAGGCCGATCCCGCCCCGGAGTGGGTGCTCGAGGCCGCGGCAGATGTCGCCTCGCATCGATGGCGATCGATCGACGACGAGCTTGCGGTCCTGGAGTACGACTCGGACCTCGACGAGACGCTCCTCGACCAGGTCAGGGCGCTCCCGGGCTCGATCAGGCAGCTCACCTTCCGCGCGCCCCAGCTCTCGCTGGAGGTGGAGGTGGTCGGCACCATCCCGCGCCGGCTCACCTGCCAGGTCGTGCCGCTCCAGCCAGCGTGGCTCGAAGTGCGGCTCTCCGGGGGGCGGCATGTCGAGATGGCTCGCTCGCGCGGGACGTTCGTCGTAGCCCCACTGCCATCCGGGCCGATCAGTCTGCGCTGCCGGACGGGCGAGGGGGAGGGCTCGAGCATGGCCACGAGTTGGTTCCGGATCTGACCGGCGCACCGTGGCGATGGCACATCGGGTGACCGCCGAACCGGCGATCGCCGAGGCGGAGGCGTCCATGCGACTGGCCGAGTCTGCACCAGCAGAAGCTCGCAGTCGAGCAGAGGCCGTGTTCGCCGACAG
>JAJYGW010000030.1 GCA_021790615.1 Actinomycetes bacterium
ACTATGCGGGCGCGTCCGAGCTGGGCCACGGGGCCGGCTACGTCTACCCACCGGATGACCCAGTCGGTGCCGCGGCGCAGACCTACCGCCCGCCCGGCCTCGCGGGGCGGCGCTACCTCTTCCTGGAGGAGCTCCTGGAGGAGGGCGAGCGCCCGTGCTAGGCGCCGACAACGGGTTGGCGGTCGGTTTGATCGTCGGTGGGCTCGTCGGGCTCGTCGGGTTCTGGCTCGCGGCGGGCGGCCGGCGCGCGGCCGCACTCCGGCGCCGCGAGGTTGCAGAGGCCGAGATCGCCCGGGAGGCGCTCGTCGCGGAGGTCCGCGCCCTCGGCGAGAGCATCCGCATGGTCGCAGACGACCTCCGTCGCCTCGAGAGCAGCATGAGCCTGCTCGCGGAGCGCGCGCAGCTCGGCCCGCTCCCTTCGCGCCCCGATCCCGATGCGCCGAGCAGCATCCTCGCGCGGGTGGCGCCGGACGGCCTCTCGCGCCCGGTCATCAAGGCGCTGGCGGTGGGCTCGGGGATCTCGAAGGCGGTCGAGCGGCTCCGTGCGGGTGAGGGGCGCTCGGCCCCGTGAACGCAGTCCGGTGCACGTCGCGCCGACGGAGGGGAGGTTCTGGTGGGAAAGCGGGTCCGGTGGCTCGGTCTCGGGGTCGCGCTCGGCGTCGGGCTGACGCGGCGGATCGCCCCGCGGTGGGCGGGCGCCCGCCGGCACGCGCCGGCGGGGTTCGGCGCTCGGTCCTCGCTTGCCGAGCGCGTGCGGCACGCCACGCGCGAGGGCCGACGCGCGATGGCGGCGAGGGAGCTCGAGCTCGGCTGGGAGCGACGCCGCAACCGCCACGACCACCCGGAGCGCTTGCCCTCGCACCGCCCGGCGCCTCCCCGCCCGCGAGCAGGGAGGCCCGGATAGGCTCTGCGCAGCATGGAAGCCTCTGCCCTCCGGCGCGTCTTTCGCGAGTTCTTCGTCGCCCGCGGCCATCTGCCGCTGCCGTCTGCGAGCCTGATCCCGGTCGACCCCACCCTGTTGTTCACGAATGCGGGGATGGTGCCGTTCAAGCCCTGGTTCCTCGGTGAGGAGACGCCGCCGGCACCGCGGGTGACCACGATCCAGAAGTGTCTCCGCGTCGGGGGCAAGCACAACGACCTCGACGCCATCGGAACGACCACGCGCCATCTCACCTTCTTCGAGATGCTCGGCAACTTCAGCTTCGGCGACTACTTCAAGGCCGAGGCGATCCCCTTCGCCTGGGAGCTCGTGACGGAAGGCTTCGGGTTCGACCCGGAGCAGCTCTGGGTGACGGTGCACGACTCCGACGACGAGGCCGCCGAGATCTGGCTCGAGGCGGTCGGGCTCGACCCGGGCCGCCTCCAGCGCAAGGGCGAGGACAACTGGTGGGCGATGGCGGACACCGGACCGTGCGGTCCGGACTCCGAGATCCACCTGGACCGTGGCCCGTCCTACGGCGCCGAGGGTGGACCGGCCTTCGGCTCCGACGAGCGCTACCTCGAGTTCTGGAACCTCGTGTTCATGCAGTTCAACGCGCTCGCGGACGGCTCGCTCGTGGACCTGCCGCGCAAGAACATCGACACCGGCGCGGGCTTCGAGCGGGTCGTCGCCCTCACCCAGGGGCTGGACTCCGTGTTCGACACCGATCTCCTGCGGCCGATCCTCGCTGCCGCCGAGTCCCTCACGGGGCGGACCTATGGCCGCGATCCCCGGGTCGACGTGAGCCTCCGCATCATGGCGGACCACGCCCGGGCCACCACCTTCCTGCTCTCCGACGGTGTGCTCCCGTCGAACGAGGGCCGTGGCTACGTGCTCCGGCGCATCGTGCGACGCGCCGTTCGACGAGCGAGCGGTCTCGGCGTGCGCGGCGCGGCCATGCCGCCGCTGGTCGAGGCGGTGGTCGACGTCATGGGAGCGGACTACCCAGAGCTCCGGGCGGGGCTCTCGTTCCTGACCGAGGTGGTGAACCGCGAGGAGGAGCGCTTCCAGGCGACGCTGCGGACCGGCTCGGCGCTGTTCGACGAGGAGGTCTCGCGCGGGTCCGGGACGATCTCGGGCGCGGTGGCGTTCCGACTGCACGATACGTTCGGCTTCCCGATCGACCTGACCACGGAGATGGCGGCGGAGCGGAACGTCGACGTGGACCTCGCCGGCTTCGAGGCCGAGATGGAGCAACAGCGGCGCCGCTCCCAGGCCGCAGGGTTCGGCGCTCCGGACGAGGCGCGAATGGTCGAGTACCGGACGCTGCTCGAGGAGTTCGGGCCCACCCGCTTCCTCGGCTACGAGCTCGAGGAGTCCGAGGCCCGTGTCCAGGCGGTGCTGCCGGGAGAGGCGGGGGCGAGTGGTGGGGCGGCTCGGGCCGGTGAGGTCGAGGTCTTCCTCGACGAGACCCCCTTCTACGCCGAGGGGGGCGGCCAGGTCGGGGACACCGGCTGGATCGAGGGCGCGGGAGTGCGCCTCCGCGTCCTCGACACCACCGCGCCGGTCCTCGGACTGTACCGTCACCGCGCGGTGGTGGAGGACGGCGCGCTCCACCCCGGTATGACCGTCCGTGCGGTGGTCGACGCCGAGCGCCGACAGCGGATACGGAGGAACCACACCGGGACGCACCTCCTGCACTGGGCGCTGCGCCAGGTGCTCGGACCACACGTGCGACAGCAGGGATCGCTCGTGGCCCCGGACCGGCTCCGCTTCGACTTCAGCCACCACGGCGCGCCGAGCCCCGAGGAGCTGCGCGCCGTCGAGGACCTCGTCAATGCGGCGATCCTCGCGGACGAGGCCGTCGAGACCGAGGAGACGACCCACGCGGCCGCGGTCGCGGCCGGCGCGATCGCGTTCTTCGGGGATCGCTACGGGACGACGGTGCGCGTCGTGCATGCCGGCTCCGGCTCGACCGAGCTCTGCGGGGGCACCCACGTCCGGGCCCTCGGAGCCGTCGGCCCCTTCCGGATCCTCTCGGAGGGCTCGATCGGGGCGAGCACTCGCCGGATCGAGGCGCTCACCGGTGAGGCCTCGCTCGCGCGCCAACGGCTGGAGGCGGAGCTGCTCCAGCGGGCCGCTTCGCTCCTCCAGGCGGCTCCGGAGGAGCTGCCCGAACGCATCGAGGGGCTCCGGAGCGAGACCAGGACGCTGCGGGACGAGCTCCGCTCCCTGCGCCAGGCGAGCCTCGCCCGCGAGGCGGTCAGCCTCGCGGAGGGAGCGCACGCGGGGACGGTCGTGGCCCGGCTCGACGGCAGGTCACGCGACGACCTTCGCCAGCTGGCGGCGCTCGTACGCGAGGTGCCAGGCATCGACGTGGTCGTCCTCGGCGGCTCCCCCGACGGCAGGGGCGTGGCCCTCGTGGCAGCCGTGCGACCGGATACCGGAGTGACTGCCCACGAGCTGCTGGCGGAAGCCGCCTCCCTCGTCGGTGGCGGCGGTGGGCGAGACGCGGAGCTCGCCGTGGCGGGCGGTCGCCATCCCGAGCGCATCGACGACGCCCTCGCTGCGGCGCGCCGGCACCTTGCGGCGGTCAGCGCCGGCTAGCCGGGTGCTCGAGACGGCGCAGGCCGACCCGGCGACCGAGGTGTCCGGGCGGGTTCTCGGGCTCGACCTCGGGGCTCGCTACGTCGGGATCGCGCTGAGCGACTCCGCCCGGCGCGTCGCGGTGCCCCACGGCATCCTCGTCCGGGGAGCCGAGCCGGCCGGCGACTACCGCTGCCTGGCCGCCGTGGTCGCCGAGGTCGGGGCGGTCCGGGTGGTCGCAGGCCTGCCGCTCGGGCTGTCGGGAGCACGCGGCCCGGCCGCTGCCGGCGTCCTCGCCGAGCTCGCCGAGCTCGGCGAGGTGCTGTGCGTGCCGGTGGACGTGCTCGACGAGCGCCTCACAACCCGAGCCACGGATCTCTCGGGCCTGCTGGCCGGGGCTGGTGCTCGCGCGGGCGGAGCCGGTCGGCTCGGCGGGGCCGGGCGAGGCGGCCGGCCCCGCCGGGGAAACGGGAGCCGCGCCCGCGGGGCGAAGCGCCCGACGGCGCCACGCGTGTTCGCGCCGGACTCGCCGGAGGTCGCACACCGGCCGGATGCCGCCGCTGCCGCGCTCATCCTCGAGGGCTGGCTGGCGGCACGGCGGTGACCGAGACCTCGGGTGACGACACGGGCTCGGCGCTCGAGGGGGAGGGGCCCGGGGCGGGCAGCATGGCCGCGACGAGCCGTGGAGCCGGGGCACCCCGAGATCCCACCCCGCCCCTCGGGACGCCGGCGCTCCGGACCGAGCGTGCACCAGCGAGCACCGCGGACGACCGGCGCGCAGCAGCGGCGGATCCCGCACCGAGCGGTCGATCGCCGCAGGCTCGCCGCCAGGCCCGGCATCGCCCCAGGCACCGCATCGGCCGGCACAGTCGGCGCCGTCGCGCGGTGGCGCTGCTCGGGCTCGCGGCCGTGCTGGTGGGAGTTGGCGGGTTGGCCTGGTGGGTTCGGCGCGTCGTCGAGGGCGTGCCCGACCGCTCGACTGCGGTCGTCGTGGTGCCGCCGGGCGGATCGCTCACCTCGATGGTGGCGAGCCTCGCCCGAGCCGGCGTCGTCGGCAGTGGCACCCTGTTCCACCTCTGGTTGCTCACCCAGCACGGAGGGGTCATCCAACCCGGGGCGTACCGGCTCCGTCGGGACGAGGGCTTCGCCGCTGCGGTCCGTGCCCTCGAAGCTGGCCCCAACCTGGACCGCCTCGTCGTGCCCCCCGGCTTCACCGTCGCCGAGATCGCAGCTCGCTACGGCGCGCTGGGCTTCTCCAGGGTGGCCTTCCTCCGCGCTGCGACGGAGGTCCGAGCCCCTCTCGAGCCGCCCGATGTCCACACCCTCGAGGGGCTCCTTGCGCCCGGCACGTACCAGCTGGTCCCGGGAGAGCCCGCGCAGCGCGCCGTGGAGGGCATGGTCGCTCGCTTCGACGAGGAGGCGAGGGCCGCCGGGATCGGGAGTGGCCCGGCGCCGGCCGGCCTCGACCCCTACCAGGTCGTCGTGGTCGCCTCGCTCATCGAGCGCGAGGCGCGCCTCGCGGCGGACCGCCCGAAGGTCGCTCGCGTCGTGTACAACCGGTTGGCGGACCACATGCGCCTCCAGGTGGACGCCACGGTCCTCTACGCCGAACACCGCTCGGCCGGACCGCTCACCCGTGCGGACCTCGAGACGCCGAGCCCGTACAACACCTACGTGCATGCCGGCCTGCCCCCGACGCCGATCTGCAGCCCGTCGGTTGCGTCGCTGGTCGCGGCGCTGCACCCCGCCCCGGGTGACTGGCTCTACTACGTGGTGGTGAGCCGGGACGGCGCAGAGGCCTTCTCTGCGACCTATGCCGGCCAGCAGGCGAACATCGCACTGGCCGAGCGGCGCGGTCTCGGCTGAGCGGTGGGCGCCGTCTTCGACCATGCGTCGGAGATCCCGGCTCTTCGCCGGGGTGGCGCCGCCGGGGGCCCTGCGACGCGCTCAGGCCTCGAGGCTGAACAGGAGCGAGCCCTCCTGGACCATGGCTCCCTCGGCGACCTCGACGGAGCGAACGATACCGGCGGCGGGCGCCTCCACCGGGATCTCCATCTTCATCGACTCGAGGATCGCGAGCTGTTGACCGCGTCCCACGGTCGCGCCCGGCGCGACCAGCAGCTTCCACACGCTCGCTGCGATTTCGGCTCGAACCTCGATCACGCGTCCCTCCTCCGCAGTGATGGTAGGTGCTCCGCTGCTCGACCGCCCGGGCCCGACCCCTTGGTGGGCCGTCGGCGAGGGGGTGGGGTGGGGCTCACGCCGGGCCGCGTCGGGTCTGGGTCTCGAGCAGGGGGCCTGTCGGTAGCGGGGTGGGGCTCACGACCTCGTCGAGCACGAAGCTCGTCTGGGTCGAGCGGACCTGGGGCATGGCCTGGAGCCGCTCGAGCAGGATGTCCCGGAGGGTCTGCACGTCCGGCACCCGGACGAGGAGCAGGAAGTCGAAGGCGCCCGTCGCCATCGCCACGTACGCGACCTCCGGGATCGCAGCCAGTTCGTCCCGGACCGCTCGCCAGTCCCGCTGGTCGACCGAGAGGGTGACGAGCGCCGTGACCTCGAGCCCGAGCCGGGCGGGATCGAGCCGGACGGTGAAGCCTTCGATGACGCCCGTCTCGCGCAGCCGGGCGAGCCGGGCGTAGGCGTTGGCGCGAGAGATGCGGCACTCGGTCGCGAGCGCCGCGACCGTCGCCCTGGCGTCGCGACGCAGCGCACGGAGGAGGGCGAGGTCGGTGTCGTCGCGAAGCCCGACACTCTGACTACGGGTACGGCTCCGACTCCGCTCCGGCTGAGCACTTTGTCCGTTCACGCCCCTCATCTTGCCGGATCTTCTCGACTTTCTCGACTGCCATCGACAGCAACGCCGTCTGGCTCCACAATCGGAGTCAGATCGGGCTGGCTCGGCCCAGCCCCCCGAGCGACGAGGGGTGCCGATGGCGGATGTCGCAGTCCGGCAGGAACTGGCCGGGGGGTCCCTGCCGGCCCGCGACATCCTGACGCTCCTCGCACCGAGCGGCGTCCGGCGCGAGGATCCTGCACTCGAGTGCGACCTCGACGCCGGTGCCGCCGCCCGGCTCTGGGAGGCAATGGTGATCGGCCGGCGCCTGGACCGTGCCGCAGTCGCGCTCACCCGCCAGGGCGAGCTGGGCGTCTACGCATCCTCGGCCGGCCAGGAGGCCTGCCAGGTGGGTCCCGTGCTCGCGCTCGACGCCGAGGACTGGATGTTCCCGACGTACCGGGAGACGGTTGCCGTGGTGACCCGGGGCGTCGATCCGGTCGAGGCCCTCGCGCTCTATCGCGGGTCGGCACACTGCGGCTTCGACCCCCGTGCCGCACGGATCGCTCCGTCGGCGACCCCGATCGCCACGCAGGCCCTCCACGCCGTGGGCTTTGCGATGGCGGCCGCCCGCACGGGCAGCAGCGTTGCGGCGCTGGCGTTCCTCGGGGACGGCGCCACGAGTGAGGGAGACGCACACGAGGCCCTCAACTTCGCCGGGGTGTTTCGCGCGCCCTGCGTGTTCTTCGTGCAGAACAACGGATGGGCGATCAGCGTCCCCATCGAGCACCAGGCGGGCAACGTGGTGCTCGCCGCGCGGGGAGCGGCCTACGGCATCCCGGCCCTGCGCATCGACGGCAACGACGTCCTGGCGACCTACGCGGCGACCAGGGCTGCGCTCGCCCGTGCGCGAAGCGGCGGCGGGCCGACGCTCATCGAGGCCGTGACCTACCGCATGGAGGCGCACACGACCGCCGACGACCCGTCTCGCTACCGAGAGGCGGCGGTCCTCGATGCCTGGCGGGAGCGGGACCCGCTCGCCCGGATGGAGCGTTACCTCCGTGACGCGGGGGTGCTCGACGACGCTCGGGTCGCGAGCGTGACCGCCGAGGCAGACGAGCGGGCCGCCCGGCTCCGCCGGGCACTCCAGGACGCGGCGCCGTTGGACCCGCTCCGGCTGTTCGACCACGTCTACTCGGCACCGACCCCGCTGCTCGAACGCCAGCGCGCGCAGCTGGCCGACGAGCTCTCCCGGATGGAGCCATGAGCGCCCCCGTTCGCCTCGCCGAGAGCCCGTCGACGGGGACGGCGCGCGGTGGCGTGAGCCTCGCCGAGGCGCTCAACCGCGCCCTCGCGGACGCGATGGCTGCCGACGAGCGAGTCGTCGTCTACGGCGAGGACGTCGGGAAGCTCGGCGGGGTGTTTCGGGTGACGGATGGGCTCGCGGAGCGCTTCGGCGAGCAGCGCTGCTTCGACTCACCCCTCGCCGAGTCCGGGATCGTCGGGACGGCGATCGGGATGGCGATGTTCGGGTTGCGGCCGGTGGTGGAGCTGCAGTTCGACGGCTTCTCCTACCCCGCCTTCAACCAGGTCGTGAGCCACCTCGCAAAGCTTCGCTACCGCAGCCAGGGCCGCCTGGATCTCCCCGTCGTGATCAGGATCCCCTACGGTGGCGGCATCGGGTCGGTGGAGCACCACTCCGAGAGCCCCGAGGTCTACTACGCCCACACCGCCGGCCTGAAGGTGGTCACCCCGTCGACCCCGTCCGACGCGTATGCGCTCCTCCGGGCGGCGATCGACTGCCCGGACCCCGTCGTGTTCCTGGAGCCCAAGCGGCGGTACTGGGAGCGCGAGGACGTGACGCTCCCGAGCCCAGCCGTCGCCCTCGGGTCGGCCGCGGTCCGGCGTGAGGGGCGTGACGTCACGGTCCTCGCCTACGGCCCGACCGTCCCGGTGGCGCTGGCGGCGGCCGAGGAGGCCGTGGGGGAGGGGTGGTCCGTCGAGGTGGTGGACGTGCGCAGCCTCTCTCCCCTCGACGAGGAGACGATCGTCGCCTCGGCCCGGCGCACCGGACGGGTGGTCGTCGTGCAGGAGGCTCCCCGGCTCGCGGGCTACGGCGCAGAGCTCGCGGCGGTCGTGGGCGAGGGCGCGTTCGGATGGCTGGAGGCGCCGGTGCAGCGAGTGACGGGCTTCGATACGCCCTACCCTCCGGCCCGGTTCGAGGGCTGGTACCTGCCGGACGCGGACCGGGTGCTCGACGCGATCGCCGTCGCGATGGCCTACTAGCCGTGGAACGCGAGTTCCGCCTCCCCGACCTCGGGGAGGGTCTGACCGATGCCGAGCTGGTCCGCTGGTTGGTGGCCGAGGGCGATCGGGTCGAGTTCGACCAGCCGCTCGCCGTCGTCACCACCGCGAAGGCCGAGGTGGAGCTGCCCTCCCCCTACGAGGGGGTCGTGACCGCCCGCTACGGCCAACCCGGAGAGGTGCTGCCGGTCGGCGCGACCCTGGTGCGGGTCGAGAGCGGAGACGGCACCGCCCCGGCTGCGAGCGCCGCTGCAGCGCAGGGCGGGGGGAGCGCGGCTGCGGTGCTCCCGGGCGAGCCGGCCCGGAGCGGAGGGGCGGACGAGCGCGCCACGCCGGCGGAGAGTGTCCCGGTCCTGGTCGGCTACGGAACCGGTCACGCCGGTGCAACGGGTCGGCGGCGGTGGCCGGTGCGCCCGGGCCACCCCGCAACAACAAGACGCGTCCCCTCTGCACCCCTCGCCAGAAGCGACGCGGTCCCCGAGACGACGCCGGTCGTGACCGGCCCCGCGCCGGCGCCAGCCGGGCAGGGGACGGCCGGGCCCGGACGCCGCACCGCCTCGCCCCTCGTCCGGCGGCTCGCC
>JAJYGW010000401.1 GCA_021790615.1 Actinomycetes bacterium
CGCTCGGGCCCCGCCCACCGTGGCGAACCCGAGGGATCAGGTCCGCAGGTAGGAGGCGCCGTTGCAGTCGAGGATGGCGCCGCTCATCCACTCCGGGGCGTCGAGCGCGAGCCAGCGGACTGCTTCGGCCACTTCCGCGGCCGTCGCGACCCGGCCGAAGGGGCTCTGGGCGCGCACTGCCTCGCCGCGAGGCGCCTTCAACGCCTCGTTCGCCATGTCGGTCTCGACGAAGCCGGGGGCAACGGTCGTCACCGTGATCCGTCGCGGCGCGAGCGCCACGGCGAGCGACTGCCCGAGGGCGTTGAGCCCCGCCTTCGACGCACCGTAGGCGGGCGAGTCGGGTTCACCCCTGAAGGCCCCCCGTGACGAGACGTTCACGATCCGCCCGCCGTCCGCCAGAGCCTCGAGGGCGCCGAAGACGACATGCGCCGGGCCGAGGAGGTTGACCCGAAGTGTCTCCTCCCACGTCGCACGCCAGGTCGCCCAGTCGGTTCGCGCCGGTGGATGGGCGAGGAAGATCCCGGCGTTGTTCACCACGACGTCGAGGCCGCCGAGTCCGGTCGCTGCTCGCCGTGCGAGCATCCGGGCCTCGTCGGGGTCCGCGAGGTCCGCACGGAGCACCACGTGGTCACCGCCGGGGGCCTCCTCGGCGACCGCATCGGCGAGCGCCTGTGAGTCTCGGTGGTGGATGGCGACGCGGAGCCCGGCGGCAGCCAGCGAGAGCGCAATGGCGCGCCCGATGCCACGCGACGCTCCGGTCACCAAGGCGGTCTTCGGTCGGGCCCGGGCCGCCGATCCTGGATCGGCTCGGCTCGACGCCGCCGCCCGCCCTGGCTCGAATGGCGTCGGCACGGAGGGCGAGCCTAACGGTCCTCCGCCGCCTCGAGCCGGCGCGCGGGCCGCAGGGCCCCGGGGCCCTCCCGAGCGGCTGCGCGCCGGCTGCGCGGATGGCGAGAGTTCCCCGGATCGGACCTCGTCACTCCCCGCCGGCGGGCACCACGCCGAGCTTGGCCAGCTCGGCCGCCACGGCCGCCTCGTGCTTGTCGAGGTCGTCCTTCGCCGCGGCGGGGCTCCATCGACCGGCCATGAGCAGTACGAGCGGGAGGAAGACGATCTCACCGGCAACGCAGACCCACCACCAGGTCTGCCACTGGTGCGGCGAGCTCTTGGCGGCGGCAGCCACCTTCGGGCCTTCGGTCAGCACGTAGTGCAACTCCGGGCTCACCTTGGCGACGGCCTGGAGCTTCGCGATGCCCACTTCCTTGATCGCGAGGCCGAGCAGCGCCGGTGGGGCGTCGGTGACCTTCGGGTAGCGGGCGAGCTCGGCGAAGAGCTTGGGGTGCGCCTCGACGATCGCGAGCTCGGGTGCGATCGCCTTGGCGGTCGCAGCGACGGTGGCCCCCTGCTCGACGAGCGGCGTCACGCTCGAGACGACGAAGGGGAGCACGAAGAACGAAACCGAGACCACGATGCGGAGGATCCAGCCCCAGACCGCGAGCCCCGTCGCAGTGAGGGCGGGGTTCTCCGCCTCGACGGTCTCGGTGAAGCTCGCCATCCACGGGGTGTAGGCGATGCCCAGTCCCGCTGCGAGCAGGCTGATGATCACGACGAACTCGTAGTAGCTCGTGTGGGGTTGGGTCGCCTTGGTGAGGAAGACGATCGTCATGACCGCAGCGAGAACTCCGCCGACGATCATGAACGGCTTGCGAACCCGGAGCCGGTCGGAGAGCAGCCCGACGATCACGAGGACCACGGCGTTGACCCCCCAGTACCAGGTGTCGATGCCGTTCGCTGCGGTCAAGGAGAAGCCGAAGATGGTGGCGAAGTAGATGGTGAAGAAACCGACAGCGGCGTAGTAGATGAGGAGCAGCACGCTCACTGCGAACGCGGAGGCGACGATGTTCAGCTTCAGCACCTGGCGCCACGGGTGGGCGAGCGTCGCCTCGACGTCGATGCCCTTCGCTCGCGCCTCGATCAGCGCGCGGTCGTGCATCGAGACCATGAGCTGGTCGCGGAGCTGCGGGGAGAGCTCGCGCAGTCCGAGGAAGCAGGCCACGAACATGACGATCCCGACGACCCCGCAGATCTCGTACTGGGTGCGCCAGTCCGCGAGGGTCGGGGCGAGGGGGAGGGTGTGGTTGGCGACGAGCGCCACGACGAGGCTGCCGCAGACCGGCCCCAGCGTCCAGAACCCCATCGCCGTGGCGCGCCCGACCTGTGGCGAGAAGTCCCGGACGAGCGCCGGCGTGGCGACCAGGATGATCCCCTCCACGAAGCCGACCAGGACGACGAGGGTCGCGAAGACGTACTCGTTGCTGGTGTTCGGGATCGCGAACGCAACCAGCAACCCCGTGAGCAGGAGCCCGTAGACGACGAGGTTGGCCCGGCCGAAGCGGTCCGACAGGCCGGCGATGAGCGACGCGAACGCCCCGACCAGGTTGGAGACGACCGAGATGTTCACGTAGAACAGGAACGACATCTTGAAGTCACCGATGATCAGCGTCGCGACGCTTGCGCCGACGTAGAGCTCGTAGTAGAGGACGACTGTCGTGAGCACGACGAGCGTCAGCGAGAAGATCCGCATCCCGGTGTCCGGATAGTGGGCGAGCTTGCGGTCCCAGAGACCGCCGACCCAACCGGTCCGGTCGCTCCCCGCCGCGCCGAGTGTGGCCGTTCCCGACATGTCTCCCCCTCTCGAACGGGCCGGACGGTGGATCAGGCGACCCCCCCGTCCGACACCCCCCACTCCCGTTGCCACCGCCACGAGCCCACGGGTTGTCGCCCATGGGCCGTCGCGAGGTAAACGGTACCCTACCGACAAGTAGGTCGGCGTGCATGCGAGCACGCGCCGTGGCGCTCGCGGGACCGCTCACGCCTCGGCCGATTCGAAGTCGGGCCAGCGCGCCCCTCGGGGCACCGCCCGGCTGGCGTTACTCCTCGAGGCCGGCGCCGACCCAGACGGTCTTCAAGTTGCAGAACTCCCTGATGCCGTGGGCCGAGAGCTCGCGGCCGTAGCCCGACTCCTTCACCCCTCCGAAGGGGAGCTCGGGGTAGGAGGTGGTCATTCCGTTGACGAAGACGGCACCGGCCTCGATCTCGTCGACGCAGCGCGCAGCTTCGGTGGAACTGCTCGTCCAGACGTTGGACCCGAGACCGAAGGGAGTGTCGTTCGCCACGCGGATCGCCTCGTCGAGGTCTGCCGCGCGGATCACCAGCGCAACGGGGCCGAAGACCTCCTCGCTCCAGACCCGCATCGCAGGCGTGATGCCGCTGAGCACCGTCGCGGGGTAGTACCAGCCGGGCCCTGGGAGTCGCTGGCCGCCGCACCGGAGGCGCGCGCCCTTCGCGAGCGCGTCGGCAACGAGCTCCTCGACGTCCTCGCGGCCCTGCTCGGTGGCGAGTGGGCCGATGTCGGTGGCGGGGTCGCGCGGGTCGCCGACCGTGAGGGCGGCCATCGCGGCGGTGAAGTGGCTCTCGAAGGCGTCGGCGACCTCCTCGACGACGATGAACCGTTTGGCCGCGATACAGCTCTGCCCGTTGTTCTGGCAGCGCGCGACTGTCGCGACCTTGGCGGCTCGCTCGAGGTCGGCCGAGGCGAGAACGAGGAACGGGTCGCTCCCACCGAGCTCGAGGACGGTCTTCTTGATCGCGTCACCAGCGATCGCGGCGACCGACTGCCCGGCCGGTCCGCTGCCGGTGAGCGTGGCGGCCTTGACCCGGGGGTCACGCAGGACGCGCTCCACCTGACCGGAGGTGATGAGCAGGGTCTGGAAAACGCCCTCCGGGAAGCCAGCACGCCGGAAGAGGTCCTCCAGGTAGAGCGCGGTCTGTGGCACGTTCGACGCGTGCTTGAGCAGGCCGACGTTCCCCGCCATGAGCGCGGGCGCGGCGAAGCGCATGGCCTGCCAGAGAGGGAAGTTCCAGGGCATGACGGCGAGCACCGGTCCGAGCGGCTGGTATCGCCCGTAGGCCTCGACCGCGCCGACTCCCGCGGGTTCGACCGGCTCGTCGGCGAGGAACCCCGCTCCGTGCTCGGCATAGAAGTCGCAGCCCTTCGCGCACTTCTCGACCTCGGCCCGAGCCGAGGTGATGGTCTTGCCCATCTCGAGCGTCATCAGCTCCGCCGTCGCGTCTCGTTCCTCGCGCAGGATTGCCGCCGCCCGACGGAGGAGCGTCGCGCGTTCGGCGAAGGTCGTTCGCCGGTAGGAGGCCGCGGCCGTCGCTGCCCGCTCGAGACGCAGTTCGATCTCGGCGGGGGAGAGGGCCTCGAAGGACTTCACCGTCTCGCCGGTTGCAGGGTTCACGGAAGCGATCGCCACAGCTCCATGGTAGGCAGTGGCGCCCGGCGCAGCACGAGGACTGGAGCCGATGGCCGGGACTGGCTCACCGACGTGGGCACTGGCCCCGGTGGCGCGTGGCCCGACGGGCTGTGAGGATGAGCGGGCCGCCCGGTGACCTGGGCCGCACGGGTTCTGGGGCGCCCGTCTGCCAGGCATGGAGGGACCCGTCTGCCCGGGCGGGAGGGAGGAGGGTCATGGGCGCGGGAAGCCTCGTCGGTCTGCGGGTCGAGAGCCCGATCGGTTCGCTCGTCGTCGCGGGTAGCGCAGATGCGTGCGTTGCGCTGCTCCTCCCTGGCGAGGGGCGAGAGCCGCCACCCGCGTGGCGGCTCCTCCCGGGCGCAGCGGAGGGGCCGGCATGGCTCGGCGTCGCCGACGCCGAGCTCGGGTCCTACTTCGCGGGCGAGCTGCGGCGCTTCACGGTGCCGCTTGCTCCACGCGGTTCCCCCTTCGACGTCGCCACGTGGCTCGCGTTGGCCGAGATCGCCTACGGCGAGACCTGGACCTACGGCGAGCTGGCACGCCGGGTTGGCCGGCCCGGCGCCGCGAGAGCGGTGGGCGGCGCGCTCGGACGCAACCCGCTCGCGATCTTCCTCCCCTGCCATCGAGTCGTCGGCGCGGACGGGCGTCTCACCGGCTATGGCGGTGGGCTCGCCGCCGAGGCGGCGCTGCTCGAGCTCGAGGGTGCGCTCGACGCTGCCGGCCGGGCACGGCCGAACGGCGTCGGCGCTCGTCGCGCGGGACGAGACCGCGCCGTGCGGCTGACCTGACCCGTCCCCGACCCGTCCCCGACCCGTTCCTAACCCGTCCGACGGCGTGCGTTCGCGAGCTCTCGGGCCACGTCACGCGCGGCGTCCCGCTCCGCCATGGCGGCGCGGCGGTCGTAGAGCTTGCGCCCGCGTGCAAGCGCGACCTCGACCTTGGCCCGACCCTCCCGGAAGTAGACCGAGAGCGGGACGAGGGTGAGCGCTTGCTGCTGGGTTCGGCCCATCAGCTCGTCGATCTGGGAGCGGTGCAGGAGCAGCTTCTTCGGCCGGTCCGGGTCGTGTGCCCCCCAGTCGGTTGCCTGGGTGTAGGGCGAGATGTGGAACCCGAGCAGCCACGCTTCGCCCCGCTCGACGCGGGCGTAGCTGTCCTTCAGGTTGGCCTTGCCCGACCGGAGGGACTTGACCTCGCTCCCCTGGAGGACCAGACCGGCCTCGAAGGTGTCGAGGATGTCGTAGTCGTGCCGTGCGCGGCGGTTCTGCGCGACCCGGCGAAGCTCCTCCGGGCGCTGGCGTGGGGGCGGGCCTCGCCGTGCGCCTCCCCCGGCTGCACCACCTCGCCCCCCGCTGGACGTGGCGCCTCGCCCACTGCTTGCCCTTGCGCGTCCCGCCGGGGTCGCCCTGTTGCGCGCTGTGACCACGGAGCGACCCTAGGCCCGCCCCCGACCCGGTCCCCTCGGCGCCGACTTCCTCGCCGGCGGTGCACTACGGTCGGGCAGGTGCTCAGCCTGGAGCGGGACGCCTACCTGGCAATGCTCTCGCACGCGCTCGGCGCGTACCCCGAGGAGGCGTGCGGGCTGTTGGTGGGGCCCGTCCTGGCCGGTCCGGCGGACGAGCCAGGCGCCGGAGTCGCCCGTGTGGTGCGCGCAGTCCGGGCGCGGAACGAGGCTGCCTCGGCGAGGGTCTACACGGTGCACCCGCTCGACCTGCTCCGAGCGGATCGTGAGGCGCAACAGGCCGGTGCCGAGCTGATCGGGGTCTACCACTCCCACACCCACACGGCAGCGTTTCCGTCGCCGACCGACGTCGCCCAGGCGCCGGACCCGTCGTGGCACTACGTTCTCGTCTCGCTCGCCGCGCCCGAGCCGGTGCTCCGCTCCTACCGCATCGTCGACGGGAAGAGAACGGAGGAGCCCGTTGTTCTCGGAATCGTCTGAATGCAGATCGGTTTCGTCAACTTTCGGAGGGTGCGGTGGCGGTCCAGGTTCGGGTACCAACGGTGCTGCGCTCGGCGACTGCGGGCCAGAGCACGGTGGACGCTGAGGGTGCGACGGTGGGCGAGGTGCTCGACCAGCTCGGGGGGCGCTTCCCCGGTCTCGCGGGCCAGCTGATCGGCGAGGATGGCGAGCTCCATCGCTTCGTCAACGTCTACCTGAACGACGACGACGTCCGCTACCTGGAGAAGCTCGCCACGAAGGTGGGCGACGGCGACATCGTGTCGATCCTGCCGGCGGTCGCAGGCGGCGCGGTCTGAGCCGGTGACCGCCTACGAGAGTGTCCTCGACCTGATCGGGCACACGCCCCTGGTCGAGGTGAGCCAGCTCTCCCCCAACCCCCACGTCCGGATCTACGCCAAGCTCGAGGGCCAGAACCCTGGTGGGTCCGTGAAGGACCGGGTTGCCCTGGCGATGGTGGAGGAGGCGGAGAAGGAGGGGATCCTCCGCCCCGGCGCGACCTTGATCGAGCCCTCGTCCGGGAACACCGGGATCGGTCTGGCCATGGTGGCCAAGGTGAAGGGCTACGGCCTGAAGATCGTGCTCCCCGAGAACGTGAGTACCGAGCGGCGGCAGCTGCTCGAGGTCTGGGGGGCGGAGATCATCCCCTCGCCGGGGAACGAGGGCTCGAACGGCGCGGTTCGGCTCGCCCGCCGGCTTGCGGCCGAGCACCCCGAGTGGGTCTTCCTCTACCAGTACGCGAACCCCGCGAACCCCCGCGCCCACTACGAGGGCACGGGACCCGAGATCTGGGCGGACTGCCCCGAGGTCACCCACTTCGTCTCCGGGCTCGGGACGTCGGGGACGCTCATGGGGGTCGGGCGCTACCTGAAGGAGCGGAACCCCCTCGTCCAGGTCTGGGCGATCGAGCCACCGACGGGGGAGATGGTCGACGGGCTGCGCAATCTCGAGGACGGCTACATCCCGCCGATCTTCACGGACAACCGGGGCGAGGACCTCCTCGACCGGAAGACCATCGTGGGTCCCGCGGAGTCGGTGCGCTGGACCAGGCGGCTCACCGAGGTCGGCATCTTCGCCGGCATCTCGACGGGGGCAGCGCTCGCCGGTGCGGCGAAGGTGGCGATGTCCGTCGAGAGCGGCGTCGTGGTCTTCGTCGCGCCGGACGGCGGGTGGAAGTACCTCTCGACCGGCGCCTGGACCGACGACCTGGAAACCGTCGTCGAGCGGGCGCGCCAGATCATCTACTTCTGACCCCGGTCTGGGCCCCGCTCGGGCCTTGGCCCCGGTCCGGGTCGTCCGGCCGGCAGGGGCCGCGCGCCCCCGGCACCCGGAGCGCCCGCGGTAGCCTCCCGGGTCGTGACGGACGAGCGGCCGATCGGTGTCTTCGACTCCGGGTTCGGGGGGCTCACCGTCGCTCAGGCCCTGTTCGACCTGCTGCCCGAGGAGCACGTGGTCTACGTCGGGGACAGCGCGCGCTATCCCTACGGGGCTCGCCCGCTCGCCGAGGTTCGCGCGTTCGCCCAGGAGATCGCGACGTGGCTGGTCGAACGGGCGGGCGTGAAGCTCGTCGTGGTGGCGTGCAACACCGCCTCCGCCGCCGCGCTCTCGACGCTGGAGGACTCCCTCCCCGTCCCGGTGGTCGGGGTCATCGAGCCCGGCGTGCGGGCTGCGGTCGCGGCAACGGCGCGGGGGCGGCTCGGCATCATCGCGACGAGCGCCACGGTGACCTCGGGGGCGTACCAGCGGGCGTTCGGGGCGCTCGAGACGGCCGGGCTGGTCGAGCTGACGATGGCGGCATGCCCCGGTTTCGTGGAGTTCGTCGAGCGCGGCGAGACCGACTCGGACGCGGTGCACATCCTCGCCGAACGGTTGCTCTCCCCGCTGCGCTCGGCAGCGGTCGACACGCTCCTGCTCGGCTGCACGCACTACCCGTTCCTCGCGCGTACCCTCGCCGACGTGATGGGTCGCGACGTGGTCCTCGTGTCGTCTGCGGAGGAGACCGCCTTCGAGGTGGTACGGATGCTCGACAGGCACGACCTGAGGCGGGGGGGTAGTGGCGCCGCGCTGCGGCGGTGGTGCTCGTCGGGTGACGCCTCCCGTTTCGCGCAGCTCGGCCGTGGACTGCTCGGTTTCGACCTCGGACCTGTCGAGTGCCTCGAGTGGGGAGGCGCGTCCTCGGTTCGGGAATCGCCAGTCCGGGAATCGCCAGTCCGGGAATCGTCGGTTCGGGAAGGTGACGCGCCCTTTCCGAACCGGAGCGCTGTCCTCCGCGTGTCGGCCCGGGTCCAGGCCCGATGACCCTCTCGCTCACGGTGCTCGGTTGCGACGGGAGCTATGCCGGGCCCGGCGGAGCCGGCAGCGGCTACCTCGTCCGAGCGGACGGCCGGACGCTCTGGCTCGACGCCGGCCCGGGCACGCTCGGCCCGCTGCAGCTCGAGGTCGCGCTCGCGGACCTGGATGCCGTCTTCGTGACCCACGAGCACCCGGACCACGCGGCCGACCTCGAGGGCCTTGCCGTTGCCCTCCGCTTCGGCTCCCCCCGCCCATCGCTCCCCGTCTACGGGCCGGCCGGGGTGCGGGAGCGGCTCTCCGCGCTGGCGGCGGAGTCCCTCGCCTTCGAGGTCGTCGAAGACGGTGACGTGCTCGAGCTTCCCGACCAGCAGGGTCGTGGAGGAGTCCGGCTCTCGCTCTCCCGCACCGACCACGGTCCCGAGACCCTCGCTGTCCGCGTCGACGCCACCAGCGCAGCGCTCGGGTACTCGGGCGACTCCGGGCCCGACTGGTCGCTCGAGGCCCTCGGCCCGG
>JAJYGW010000384.1 GCA_021790615.1 Actinomycetes bacterium
CCGCCGTACGGGTACGGATACTGGTACGGGACGCCACCGAACTCGGAGCCGGGGCCGGGTACGGGGCCCGCTACGGGACCGGGGCCAGGGCCGGTGCCGGAGGCACCGCAACAGCGCAGGGCGCGTCCCGGTGCGATCGCGGCAGCGGTCGTTGCCGCGGCCTTGCTCGCCGGCGTCGGCGGTGGGTTCATCGGCCACGCCATCGGAGCTCCTGGATCGTCGACCGGCAACGCGCTCATCGGAGATTCGACTCCGTCGAGCAACTCCGGCGGCGGGTCGAGTGGAACGGGGGGCTCCAGCTCCACGTCGACGCCGCAAGGCGGATCCGCGCAAGGCGCCACTCCCTCTGCGATCGCCGCAAGCGTCGACCCCGGGCTCGTCGACGTGAACACGGTCATCGACTACGGCAGGGCCGAAGGCGCCGGGACGGGGATCGTGCTCACCTCGAGTGGGCTCATCCTCACGAACAACCACGTCATCGACGGGGCGACCACCATCAGGGTCACCGACGTCGGGAACGGCAGGACCTACAACGCCTCGGTCGTCGGATACGACATCACGAAGGACGTCGCGCTCCTGAAGCTCGACGGTGCGAGCGGGCTGCCGACGGTGAAGCTCGGCGACTCCTCGAAGGTCACGAACGGCGAGCGAGTCGTCGGGATCGGCAACGCGGGTGGCGTCGGAGGGACTCCGAGCTATGCCGCCGGCACCGTGACGGGAACGAACCGGTCCCTCACCGCGAGTGACGCCTTGACGGGGACATCGGAGCAGCTGAACGGCATGATCTCCACCGACGCCAACATCCGGACCGGAGACTCGGGCGGTCCCTTGGTGAACACTGCCGGGCAGGTCATCGGCATCGACACGGCCGGGACGAGCACGTTCCAGGTCGCGTCGGCGTCGTCGACCGAGGGCTTCGCCGTTCCGATCAACACCGCGATGGCGGTCGTGCGCCAGATCGAGAACGGGAGCGGTTCGGGGACGGTTCACGTGGGACCGACGGCGTTTCTCGGGGTGCAGATCACACCGAGCGGATCGGGCGGGTTCGGGCCCTTCGGCGGAGACGGCGGGTCGAGTGCCGTCAACGGAGCCGCCATCTCGGGCGTGGTCGCCGGTGATCCGGCAGCCAACGCCGGGCTGAGCGCGGGAGACGTCATCACCGCCGTCGGCGGCCACACGGTGACGTCCTCGAAGGCGCTGCAGCAAGTGCTCGTCATAGACGAGCGACCAGGTGCGCGAGTGTCCGTCCAGTACGTCGACAGCTCCGGTGTGCAGCACACGGTGACCCTGCAGCTCGCCAGCGGCCCTCCGGCCTAGGCGACCGATCCTCCGAACCTCCCTGTCACGAGCCCACTCGCCCGGATGCTCATCCCGAGCGGCGGTGGTCGCGCCCACCGCCGCTCGGGTCGGCCCTGCGGACATGACCGGCCCTCACCACGACACCCTCGGCGCGCAGGCGCCTCGCGTGCTCGCGTTCGTGGCCCGGCACGAGACGCCCCACCGAGGTGACGACACGCCACCACGGAATTGGCGCGTCGAGCTTCGCGAGCACGGCGCCGACCGCTCGTGCGGCACCGGGACGGCCTGCCTCGGCGGCGACCTCGCCGTAGCTGACGACCTGTCCGGGGCGGAGCCGGGCCACGACATCGCGGACGGCCATCTCGAAGTCGGTCATGCCAGGAGCACCGTCGCGACGGGTGCGCGTCGACTCAGGCGACTCGTGCGCGGGCACGGGACGGCTCGTCACCCGAGAGCGCTGCTCTCACCGAGCGGCGCAGCCCCGGTACCCCGATGAGGAGGAACACGAGCAAGGCGGCGGCACCGCTCGTGGTCCACGGCAGCCCGACCCGGTCGGCGATCGGGCCCTGGAGCAACGCGCCGATCGGATAAGAGACCCCGAGCGCCATGAGGTAGAGGGCGAGGACGCGCCCCCGGAAGGCTCCCGGTGCGCGCAGCTGCACGAGTGTCTGCAGACCGGACAGCACGCCGAGGTAGACGAGCCCGACGCCGAAGAGAGCGGCGGTGGCGAGGATGAGGTCCGGCGAGATCCCGTACAGGACGAGCACCGGCTCGAGCAGCACCAGGCTCGCGAGCAGGACGCGGCCTCGACCCCACCGGACGGCGAGCGCCGGGACGATGAACGCGCCGACGACTGCTCCGACACCCTGGGCTGTCGTGAGCACTGCCGTCGCCTTGGCGACGACCCTCGCGCCGCCGGGCGAGACGTGATGAGCCATCGCCGGCACGAGAGCGATGAACGGCGAGGCGAAGAGACCGACGGTTCCGATCAGGAGGATCGCCGCTCTGCAGGCCGGTTCCACCCGCGCCGTCTCCACACCGAGGCGGATCGATCGCCAGACCGACTCGTGCTCGTGCACGGGTGGCGTCGAGAGGCGCACGAACATGAGAGCGACCACGACGGCGAGGAACGAGATCGCGTTGGCGAGAAACGCAGCCGGGTACCCGAACGCCGCCACCGCCCCTCCCGCCAGCGCCGGGCCGATCACCCTGCCGAGGTTCCACTGTGCCGACCCGAGCGAGACACCCGCGAGGAACTCCTCTCGTGGCACGAGGTCGGGCAGGATCGCCTGCATGAACGGCCCGATGAGGGCGCTCACGCAGCCCTGGACGAGCACGAGCAGGCTGAGAAGAGCAGGCGACTGCTGCCCGTTGCCGACGAGGAGCGCGATGCCGAGGGCGACGCAGCCGGCCACGAGGTTGCCGGCGATCAGGACCGGACGCCGCGGCAGCCGGTCCGCCCACGCTCCACCGACGGGCGAGAGGAGCCCGATCGGCAGGAACCCGCTCGCTGCCACCACTACAGCCCACGACGCCTTGCCCGTGTGGGCGACGACGAGGGCGCCGACGGCGACGGTCTGCATCCAGGACCCGACGATCGAGATGAGCCCGCCGATCCACAGCAGCGAGAAGCTGCGGTGGCGGAACGGCCGAAGCGCCACCGCCATGCCGCGCCGCGGCGGGAGCGCCTGGGCCTCGGCCAGCTCCGGGACGGCCTCGATCGCCGGCTCGGGCAAAGACAGCTCGGGAGGAGGCAGATCGGTGGGCGACGTCGTCACGGCCGGTCGGAAGGCTAGCGGCCGGTCGTGTCCTCACGAAACGGCCGGGCCCAGCGCGCGTGCACACCGACGCTTGGAGACACTGGGTTCAATCGATCGCCGGCAAGGGCCTAGCGGACCTCTACGAAGGGGCAGGCGTGCAGTCGTCGGCGGCGGGCGCCCGAGGGGTCTGCCCATCCTTCTCGGGTCGAGCGAGCATGGCTGCGCCGGCGACCACGAGGGCGAAGCTGATTATCCTCACCACACCGAACCCGTCCGCCGGAAGGCGCTCCCGGAACGCGACGACACCGGCGACGATCGGCAGGGAGTTGTTGAGGAGGGTCGACATCCCGGCCGTGGCGAGCGCACCACCGCGCTGGAACGCCATCTGCAACGCCACGAAGCCCAGCACGTGGCACGCGATCAAGAGTGGGATGAAGACGAGGCTTGCGGTCTCGGCGCCCTTCGTCGAGACGTCTCCTGCGGCATAGAGCAGGCCGGCGGCGGCACCGAGGCCAGCGCCGGCACGCATCATCCGGGAACCGAGGCTCCACGAGACCGCAGCGGCCGCCACGAGAGCCCCGACCCAGACGTACAGGCCGGCGTGGGCCGGGGCATGGGGCCGGGGGATCCCGCCTGCAAAGGACACGAAGAGGAGTACGAGACCGCCGAGACAGGCGCCGACCGCCATGCGGTCTCGCCTGCCGAGGTCGTCATTCGACACCCGCCAGACGAGCAGCGCCAGCACTCCGACGCCGCCAGCCGCCACTGCCTGCACGATCGACAGCGGGGCGAAGAACAGCGCCAGGATGTACAGGCCCCACCCGCCCATGCCGACGAGGTAGCCGACAAGCCACCGCCAGTTCGAGAAGAGCGCCCAGAGGGAGTGGAACGGTCGCCTGACGGTGAGCCTCGCAAGGGTGTTCGTCGCTCCGTGTTGCACGAAGAAACCCCAGTTCAGCGCCAATGCCGACCCCAACGCCAAGGCCAGCCCGATCGCGAGGCGCATCAGCGGTCTCGCAGCGCGGGCCGTGTCGGGGGACGAGCGGGAATCACGACCTGTCTGCTTACCCCAGATAGGGTCGCCACCCGATGACGCCCTTCACGACCCGCCCCGAATTGACCGGCACGTTCGGAGCGGTCTCCGCAACCCACTGGCTCGCAGCTCAATCGGGCATGCGGATCCTCGAAGGGGGTGGGAACGCCTTCGACGCGGCAGCAGCGGCCGGCTTCGTCCTCGAGGTCGTCGAGCCTCATCAGAACGGGCTCGGCGGCGAGGCGCCGATGATCGGCTACAGCTCCGACGAGGACGACGTGTTCGTCGTCTGCGGCCAGGGCCCGGCTCCAGCTGCTGCGAGCGTGAAGGCCTTTCGGGACCTCGGCCTCGAGAGGGTCCCCGGCGCCGGCTTGCTCGCAGCGTGCGTGCCGGCTGCCTTCGGGTCCTGGATGCTCCTGCTCGAGCGGTACGGCTCCATGCCGCTTCGCGAGATCCTGGCGCCCGCGATCGGGTACGCGAGAGATGGGTTCCCGGCGCTCGCGACCCTGGCGACCGTCCTCGCTCAGATGGAGCAGCCGTTCCGCCACAACTGGCCGAGCTCGGCAGCGCTCTGGGTCGCCGACGGCGCTCCGCGCCCCGGCCAGCGGGTGCGGAACCCGGAGCTGGCGGCGACCTTTCGGGCCCTGCTCGAAGCAGCGGAGGCCGCCGGCTCGGAGCGGGCGGTCCAGATCGAGGCGGCCCGCCGCGCGTACTACGAGGGTTTCGTCGCGGAGGCGGTGGCCGCCTTTGTCGCGATACCGCAACCGGCGCCGGACGGCACCCACGCCGGGTTGCTCACGGCCGACGACCTCGCCGGGTGGCGGGCGGGCATCGAGCGCCCGACACGACTCCCCTACCGCGACTTCGAGGTCTTGAAGACGCCTCCATGGGGACAGGGACCGGTGATGCTGCAACAGCTCGCCCTGCTGCAGGGCATCGATGTGAGTGGGCTCGGGGAAGGGACGCCCGAGCTCGTCCATGTGATGACCGAGTGCGCGAAGCTCGCGTTCGCCGACCGGGAGGCGTGGTACGGCGATCCCGACTTCACCGACGTGCCGCTCCAGACGCTCCTGTCGGCCGCCTACAACGACGAGCGCCGCCAGTTGATCGGAGACGAGGCGAACCTCGAGCTCCGTCCCGGCTCCCCCGACGGTCGGACTCCTCGCCTTCCGACCCTTCCCTTCGCCCGCGCCGGCGCCACGGCGACGTCGGACGGACCCGAGCCGTCGGCGACGCTCGCAGGCGGCGACGCCGGCGATCCGACGCATGCCGGGCGTGGTGACACGGTTCATCTGGACGTCGCCGACCGCTTCGGCAACATCATCTCCTGCACCCCGAGCGGCGGGTGGTTGCAGAGCTCGCCGGCGATACCCGGGCTGGGCTTCTGCCTCGGTTCGCGAGCTCAGATGTTCTGGCTCGAGGACGGGCTCGCCTCGACGCTTCGGCCGAGGTCGAGGCCCCGCACGACGCTCAGCCCCTCGCTCGCGTTCCGTGACGGCAAGCCCTACCTCGCCTTCGGCACGCCCGGCGGAGACCAGCAGGACCAGTGGCCGCTGCGCGTGCTCGTCTACCACGCCGACTTCGGGCTGCCGCTGCAAGCTGCGGTCGATGCCGCCAGCTGGCACACGAACCACTTCCCGTCTTCGTTCTACCCACGGGGATACGACAAGGGGGAGCTCGAGGTCGAGTCGCGCCTCGGTGCCGCGCCGATCGAGGAGCTGCGCCTGCGGGGTCACTCAGTCGTCGAGGGCGGCGAGTGGTCCCTCGGCCGCTGCACGGCCGTGGCGCGCACCCCGGACGGCTTCCTCCACGCCGCGGCGGATCCGCGCACCCAGCAGGCCTACGCGGTCTGCCGTTAGACGCGCACGGCGGGGGGATCGGAGGTCCCTCATGGCATGCCCACACGCGGCGCGCTAGAACAGGCATCGTGACCGCAGTTTCCCGGGTCGTCCCTCTCCGGCGGCGACCATGAAACACTCCGCGTGAGCTCCGAGCGGCACGACTTCTCCCGCGCGCTCGCCTCGATGGGGCCGGTGGGGCGGGAGCTCCTCGAGGTGGAGTGGGATGGCACTCCCCTCGGTCCGCCCGCGCATTGGCCCCAGAGCCTGCGCACCATCGCGACGATGCTCCTGAGCTCGCGCTTCTCCATGTGGATGGCGTGGGGACCGGAGCTCACCTTCCTGTGCAACGACGCCTACCGGCGCGACACGCTCGGCAAGAAGTACCCCTGGGCGCTTGGCCGGCCGGCTCGCGAGGTGTGGGCGGAGATCTGGCCGGACATCGGCCCTCGCATCGAGCACGTCATGCGCACCGGGCAGGCCACCTGGGACGAAGCTCTCCTGTTGTTCCTCGAACGCAACGGCTACGCCGAGGAGACGTACCACACGTTCTCGTACAGCCCGCTCACCGATGATGGCGGCCGGATCGCGGGGATGCTCTGCGTCGTCACCGAAGACACCGAGAGAGTCATCGCGAACAGCCGCATCGCGACGCTTCGGGACCTCGGTTCGGACCTGACGTCCCTCCACAGCGAGGCGGAGATCCTCGAGACCGCGAGCCGGCACCTCGCCGCGAACCCGAAGTCGATCCCGTTCTGCCTCCTCTACCTCTTCGAGGACCAATCGGACACGGCGCATCTCACCACATCGGTGGGCTTCCGGCCCGGCCATCCGGCCGCTCCGCCCATCATCGTCCCCGGGGACGATGGGATCTGGCCCGCCTCCAAGCTCGCAGCAGGCACACCCGTCCTCATGGAGATCGGGGGCCACCGCTACCGGGACCTCCCCACCGGGGTGTGGAACGAGCCACCCGAATACGCCTACCTGGTGCCGCTCGGCCAGCAGGGCGAGGCGCGACCCTGGGGATTCCTCGTCGTCGGCCTCAACCGGCACCGCCCCTTCGATGGCGACTACCGGAGCTTCCTCGACCTCGTCGGCGGCCAGATCTCAGCCGGCCTCGCGAGCGGCCGCGCCTACGAGACCGAGAGGCGCCGTGCGGAGCAGCTGGCAGAGCTCGACCGCGCGAAGACGCAGTTCTTCACCAACATCAGCCATGAGCTGCGCACCCCCCTCACCCTTCTGCTCGGTCCAGCCGAAGATGCCTTGGGGGACGAGGACGACCCGCTTGCCGAGAAGCAGCACGAGCGGCTCGAGCTCATCCAGCGCAACGCGTGGCGCCTCCTCCATCTCGTCAACAACCTCCTCGACTTCTCCCGCATCGAAGCGGGGCGCCTTCCCGCACGCTTCGAGGAGGTCGACCTCACCCGTGATACCGCCGAGGTCGCCAGCATGTTCCGAGCCGCGGTCGAGCGCGCCGGGCTGACGCTCGAGCTCGACCTCGAGCCCGTCGGCGCGCGCGTGTACGTCGACCGGGACATGTGGGCGAAGATCGTCCTCAACCTCCTCTCGAATGCGGTGAAGCACACGTTCGAAGGCGGGATCGAAGTGCGTCTGCGCCGTCTCGACGGCGTCGTGGAGCTGAGCGTCCGCGACACGGGGATCGGCATCGCGAAAGCCGACCAGCCGCTGTTGTTCGAGCGGTTCCGCCGTGTCGAGGACGCCCGCGCCCGCTCATACGAGGGTTCCGGCATCGGGCTCGCACTCGTCGCCGAACTGGCGGCGCTGCACGGCGGCGAGGTCGGCCTCGACAGCACTCCCGGAGAGGGGAGCACCTTCACCGTGCGGCTCCCGCTCGGGAACGAGCATCTTCCCGTCGACCAGGTGACGACATCACCCGCGGCGACAAACGCGCCTCTCTCTGGCGGCGTGGAGGGCTTCATCGCAGAGGTGATGCGATGGCTCGAGACGAGCGCCTTTCCGTCAGGCGCCACCCACGGCACCGCGGACTTGCAGCGAGACGTCCAGCAGACCCCGAGATCGCGGCGAAGCGGCAGGCCGAGGGTCCTCGTCGCCGACGACAACGCCGACATGCGCGCCTACATCTCCCGCCTCCTCGAGCAGGAGTACGAGGTCCTGCCGGCGGCTGATGGGCAAGAAGCCCTCGAGCTGGCGCTCTCGAACCCACCCGACCTCGTCCTGAGCGACGTGATGATGCCTCGCCTCGATGGCTTCGGCCTCGTGCGGGAGCTGCGCCGGCACCCCGCGACCGTGGGTGTCCCCGTGGTGATGGTGTCAGCCCGAGCGGGCGACGAAGGCGTCGTGGAGGGACTCGAGGCCGGTGCCGACAACTATCTCGTCAAGCCGTTCTCGGCACGCGAGCTCGTCGCGCGGGTGCGCTCGAGCATCGAGCTCGACCGGGTCCGCCGTACGCGCGACGAGCTGGAACGCCATCGCTCGCTCCTCGACCAGGCGCAGCCGCTCGCTCACATCGGCAGTTGGGAGATCGATGTCGAGAGCGGAGCGGTGACTGCTTCGGACGAGTTGCTGCGGATCCTCGGCATCAGCCGGGCGGAGCTCGAGCAGTTGGGTTGGGAGGGTGCTCTCCGTCAGATCTCGCAGGCGCCGTGGAGCGACGCCGTCGCCGAGCTGAAGGAGGCCGTGGCCCGCGGCGAAGGCCGGGTCGATCACCAGATCTTCCTCGGGACGGTCGTAGGCCATGACGAAGAGGGTCGCTGGGTCCACATGCTCGGCGAAGTGGTCACGGACGAAGAAGGCCGCGTCCGCAAGCTCCGCGGCTCGATACAGGACGTGACGGACCAGCACGAGGCCGAGAGGACGACGGCGGCGGCGGCGGCCGAGAGGGAGGCGACCGCCCGTGAGCATCGGATCGCCGACGAGCTGCAGCGGAGCCTCCTGCCGCCGCGCACCTTCGATCCCGAGCACCTCGGCGTAGCCACCTACTACCGAGCCGGTGTCGAGGGGACACAGGTGGGTGGCGACTGGTACGACGTCATCGAGCTCGGCGCCGGCCGGACGGCACTCGTGATCGGCGACGTCATGGGCCGTGGCGTGCGCGCCGCCGCCGTCATGGGACAGCTGCGATCGGCCATCCGCGCCTATGCACGCCTCGACCTCGCACCGGCAGACGTCCTCGAGCTGTGCGACGTGCTCGTCCGGGACCTCGGCGGCAACCAGATCGTCACCTGCATCTACGCCTGTTACGACCCGACCGACCGCAGCGTCACCTATGCCAGGGCCGGCCACCTGCCGCCTGTGCTGGCCGTCCCGGGCGAACCCGCACGTGCCCTCGTGGCGCCAGGGGGTCCGCCGCTCGGGGCCGGGCCGATCTCCCTCGTGAACCAGCGCATCGAGCTGGCGCCCGGCGCAGCCATCGCCCTCTACACCGACGGCCTGATCGAGCGGCGCAACCGGGATCTCGGCGAGGGCATGGCGGCGCTCGCAGCCGAGCTCACCGACGCGATCCGTCAACCGATCGACGAGCTGCCGGAACGGATGGTGCGGACCATGCTCGACGGCGAGCCTGACGACGACATCGCCGTCCTCGTCGCGCGGGTGCCAGCAGACAAGCCGGCTCCGGAGTCGCTCGCGGTCGAGGTGCCATCGGATCCCGGTGCTGTCAGGTACGCGCGGTCGAAGGTCATGGCCCTCCTGCAACGGTGGGGCATCCCGCAGGACCTCGCCGACGACGTGGTCCTCGTCGTGAGCGAGCTCGTGACGAATGCTCTCGTCCACGGCGCGCCGCCCGTCCGCCTCAACGTCAGCCGTACGAGCGGCCAACTGATCCTCGGCGTCTCTGACGCCGGCACGCTCATGCCGCGCCGCCAGCGCATGGGCCTCGACGACGAGCACGGCCGCGGTCTCCACGTCGTGACCGTGCTTGCGGACCACTGGGGGGCGAGGCCGGTGGCCGATGGCAAGTGTGTCTGGTGCGCGTTCGATCTCGACCCGAGCGCCACCCGCCAGCCCGTCTTGAACCCGAAGGGCGGGGCGTCACGCGAGCTCGTCGGATAGCACCCGCGGCTGCAGCAGGGTCCGGCCACCGGCTCGACAGGAGGGCCCACGGGTGGGAAGGCTCGAGATCGAAGTAAGGGTGCACCCGGAAGACTCTGCGAATGGGTGATCCGTTCCGATGGACGCGGCGGCCCTCCATGTGGCCGCCCGGAGACCTCCTCCGACGCCCCGGCCACGCCGTTTGGGGTGCGGCCGGGGCGCTCGCCGGCCTGGCGTCCGGCGCCGGCCTGCTGGCCCGAGCTGGACTCCTCGATCCGATACGGCCCGACGTCCTCCCACGGGCTCTTCTCGCCCTCCTCCGAAGCGGGCTGTCTCCCGCCGCCGCGATCGGCTACAGCGCCGCGCGCTATCCGAACGACCTTGCGATCGTGGACTCCCGAGCGACACTCACCTTCGCAGAGGCGGCAGGGGTGGTCTCTTCCGTCGCCGCCGGTCTGAAGCTCGACGGCGTCAGGGCGGGCGACAAGGTCGGGGTCCTCTGCCGGAACCACAGCGGGATGGCTCTCACCACGGCTGCGCTGTCGAGCCTCGGTGCGGACGTCGTCCTGATGAGCCCATCGGCCTCGCCGGCCGAGCTCGCAAGGGTGGTGAAAGGCCAGGACATCGGAGTCGTGATCCACGACGAGGAACTGGCAGCGGGGCTCGAGGACGCGGGCGGAGCGGTGACGACGCTGCCGGTCTGGCGACCGGGCACCGAGCGGGCCGGCACGGCGCGGACCGATGAGAAGGTCCTCTCCCCGTTACGGCGTGCGCCAGCTCACCGGAGCCGCTTCATCCTGCTCACCTCCGGTACGACAGGAACGCCGAAAGGTGCGCCACGATCGGTGCCGCTGAGCCTCGACCCGCTGCTCGCCATCCTGTCGCGCATCCCGCTCCGGGTCCGCGACACGACGCTGATCGCTTCGCCTCTCTTCCACGCCTGGGGCTTCGGCAACCTCGGTCTCGCCTGGGTCATGTCGTCGACCGTGGTGTTGCAGGAGCGCTTCGATGCGGAGGCGACACTGGCGGCCGTCGCGCAGCACCGCGTGCGCGTGCTCACGGCAGTGCCTGTGATGCTGCAGCGACTGATCGACTTGCCGGTGGAGGTGCGCAGCCGGTACGACCTGACCTCGCTCCGGGTCGTCGCCTCGAGCGGGTCGGCGATGCCTGGTGACCTGGCGACGCGCTTCATGGACTCCTACGGCGACGTCCTCTACAACCTCTACGGATCGACCGAAGCCGCATGGGCCTCCATCGCCACCCCGGAGGACCTGCGGCTCGAGCCCCGCACGGCGGGCCGCCCACCGCACGGGACCACACTCCGGCTCGTCGACTCGTCCGGTCGCGAGGTCGCGGCCGGTGAGAGCGGGCGGATCGTCGTCGGCAACGCGATGATCTCGGCGCCGGAGCGCCCGCAGGCCGGCGTCCCGGCGGGTTGCGTCGCCACCGGCGACCTCGGGCACCTCGAGGAGCACGGCCTGCTCGTCGTCGACGGTCGCGAGGACGACATGATCGTCTCGGGAGGCGAGAACATCTACCCGAAGGAGATCGAGGACGTCCTCGCTTCCCACCCGGCGGTGCGCGAGGTTGCCGTCGTCGGTGTCGACGACGCCGAGTTCGGCCAGCGCCTCCGGGCGGCAGTGGTGCTCGAGGACGGAAGATCTGCGACCGAGGACGAGCTGAAGGCGCTCGTCCGGCAGAAGCTCGCACGCTTCAAGGTGCCTCGCGAGATCGTCTTCCTCGACGAGCTCCCCCGCAACGCCACCGGCAAGACGCTTCACCGCGAGTTGCGCGAAGGAGCCGGCTCGCCGGCAGACGCCGCGGGCTGACCCCTCTCCCCCCGGCACGGCCGGACTGCTGACCACCCACCCGGGCAGGAGTCTCGGGTCCAGCACGTCAGCTCGGCGCAGAGGCTCCCCTGAGCGCCGCTTCCACGAAAGTCAGCATGTCCGCCTCCTCGGCGATGACCTTCGAGACCGGTTTGCCGTGGCCGTGACCGGCGGAGCTGTCGATGCGGATGAGCACGGGACCACCGGCGCCGGTCTCTGCTTGGGCAGCCTGCAGCGCGGCGGCGAACTTGAAGGAGTGCCCGGGCACCACGCGGTCGTCGTGGTCGCCCGTCATGACGAGCGTCGGCGGGTAAGCGACACCGGACCGGATGTTGTGCAGGGGGGAGTACGCGCGCAACCAGCGGTATTCCTCCTCCACCTCCGGGTCGCCGAAATCGCTCTTCCAGGCCCACCCGATCGTGAAGCGATGGAACCGCAGCATGTCGAGGACACCGACCCCGGGCACGGCTGCGCCGAACAGCGCCGGGTGCTGAGTCACGCACGCACCGACGAGCAGGCCACCGTTCGACCGACCGTTGATCGCGATCAGGTCCGGGCGCGTCCAGCCTGAGGCGGCGAGGAAGCGAGCCACGTCGCAGAAGTCGTCGAACACCCGTTGCTTGTTGGCAAGTCTGCCGGCTTCGTGCCAAGGGCGCCCGTACTCCCCGCCGCCGCGGAGGTTCGCCACGGCCAGCATCCCACCCCGCTCCACGAAGACCATGCGCGCCCAGTCGAAGGTGGGTGTGACCGGGATGTCGAAACCTCCGTACCCGTACAACAGGACCGGCACGTTCCCGTCCGGGCCCACGTCCCGGCGGCGCACGAGGAAGACCGGCACCCGGACGTGGTCGCTCGCCTCCACGAAGACCTGCTCGGTCAGGAAGGCCGCCTGGTCGACCGGGGCGCCTGCCGCTCGGAGCAGTCGTGACTCACCCGAGGCGAGGTCGTAGCCGAAGAGCGATCCCGAGTCCGTCCACGAGCCGACGACGTAGTGGACGAGCGTGCTCTCGGGGCGGCCTTCGACAGGGGCTGCGTCGAAGTCCACCTGGATGGCGGACCCCGCCGGCAGCGGCACCTCACCTGTCGGCACGCCGTCGAGCCCGTAGACGTCGAGGCGGGAGCAGGCATGCTCGAGGAAGTGGCAGACGAGCCGGCCCCCACAGTTCCTCGCGCCGAGCAACAGCGAGTCTCGTTCCGGAACCACCTCCCGCCACTCGCTCGGGTCCGGGCGGTCGAGGTCGACGGCAACGATCCGCTGGCGCTCCGCAGTGTGGTTCGTGAGGACGTAGAACCTCGAGCCGACGTTGGCGATGACGCGGGCCTTCCACTCGAAGCCGTCCACGAGGGGACGCCACTCGCCGGAGGCCGGCAGACCTGTGCTGCCGAGCTCTCGGACGAGGATGCGCTCCTCGGGGTTCGTGCCCCGCGAGATCGAGAGGAGGAGATACCGGCCGTCCTCGGTGACCGTCGCATGCGGGAGCCACTCGGGCTGCTCAGGCGACTCGAAGACCACCGTGTCGTCGTCCTGCCGGGTCCCGATCCGGTGGAACGCCACCCGCGGCAGCGAGGTCGCCTGGAGGTACTCCTCGCCGGAGGCCGGCCGGTCCGCCGCCTGGTAGAAGAAGCCCGACCCGTCACCGACCCACGACGCAGACCCGAACTTCGCCCAATCGAGGACATCGGGCAGGTCATCGCCCGACTCCACGTCCCGCACCCGCCAGGTCATCCAGTCCGACCCCGCCATGCTCGTCGCATACGCGAGCCTGCTCCCGTCCTCGGTCACGGCGAGTCCTGAGAGCGCGACCGTGCCGTCCTCCGAGAGCGCGTTCGGGTCGAGCAGGACCCGCCCGTCGTCCTCCGGCGTCGCCATGACGTACAGCAGTGACTGGTCCTGCAGCCCGCTGTTGCGCGACTGGAACCACCGCCCACCCCGCTCGAAGGGCGCGCCGTGGCGGGCGTAGTCGAACATCTCCGCGAGGCGCAGGCGGATCTCCTCGCGGCACGGGAACTGCGCCAGCCATGCCTCCGTCACCTCGTTCTGCGCTGCCACCCACTCAGCGGTCTCCGAGGAGGTCGTGTCCTCGAGCCACCGGTACGGATCCTCGACGACCTCGCCGAAGTGGTCGTCGACCTGGTCGACCCGACGAGTCGGTGGCGGCGAGAACGATCCCCGGCCGGAGAGCGGCTGATCGGACGAACCGGTCGGGGCGGCTGGGCTCTCGGGAGTGGCGGTCACGGCGGCGACGGTATCGAGAAATCCCGGCGGAACGAGCTCGAGATCGCCGGTCCGGAGGACGAGGCGCTCAGGTCAGGAGGACGCCGACCCCACGAGCGGCTCGCTCGCCGCTCCCGCGCCGGCTCCGGGACCGACCCGTGGCGGCGCCTCGTGGACGCTGGCGCTCACCTCGTCGAGGGAGCGGCGCGCCGGCTCGGGCAGCAGGTAGGTGACCGCCAGCCCTGCAACGGATGCGCACGCCGCCACGATCAACATGCCCCTCAGGCCGATCGAGCTCTGGAGGGCTGGTACGAGGAAGACGCCGATGAAGGCACCGAGCTTGCCGATGCCGGCGGAGATGCCATGGCCGGTGGTCCGTGCCTTCAGCGGGAACACCTCGGAGGGCAGGACGAAGGTCGTCGAGTTCGGGCCGAATTCGATGAAGAGGTAGCTGAGGCCGAAGATGGCGAGGAAGGGCGCCACATGGGCGGTCAGTGAGGGGACCAGCCCGAGCACGACGAAAGCGGACGCCATGATGGCGAAGCCGATCACCTGGAGCCGGCGGTGACCGATCCTGTCCATGTAGGTGAACGCCAGCACGTAGCCGGGAACGGCGCAGGCGACGAAGATCGCGAGGCTCCAGAGCAGCTGCTGCGACACCGACGCCGTCGGTGAGACCTCTTTCAGGATCGTCGGCAGCGACAGGGTGTTCCCGTAGTAGGCGTAGTCGAAGAGAAGCCAACTGCCGGCCGTGCCGAGGAGGAGGCGGAGCATCCTGCGATTGCGGAGCAGCTGCGTCAGGCTGCTCGAGCCCTGCGTCCTCGTTTCGACCCGGACAGGCTCCGCTCCGACGAGACCGTCCACCCTCGCGACACCTCGCGAATACTTGTGGAGGTCTGCGGCGGCCTTGGCGGCATTGCCACGTGCCTGCGCCTCGAAACGGGGCGATTCCGGCATCCGGGTCCTCAACCACAACACACCGGCGGCGGGGATCGCTCCGATGCCGAGCAACAGCCGCCAGGTGGCGTCGTGACTCACGCCCGACGCCAGGAGCGCGAGAGCGACGAGCGGGCCGACGATCAGCCCGAGCGCCTGCATCGAGAACACCAGCCCGACGGTTCGCCCACGATCGGCTCGGTTCGAGTACTCGCTCATGAGGACGGCCGAGACCGGGTAGTCGCCGCCGATCCCGAAGCCGAGGAGGAGACGTGCGAGCACCAGCATGAGGAAGCTGCTCGAGAAGGCCGACAGGATGGCCCCACAGATCATGACGGCGGCCACGATCACGAAGACCCTCTTCCGCCCGAGCAGGTCGGCTATCCGGCCGAAGACGCTCGCCCCGATGAACGCCCCGAGGATGGCGGCGCCCGTGACCCAGCTCTTGTCGGTGGTAGAGAGATGCCATTGCGCTGCGGCGAGCGTCGCGACGGTGCTGATCACGAACAGGTCGTACGCGTCGGTGAAGAACCCGGCGCCGGATGCCACGACGGTGCGGAAGTGATATCGGGACAGCGGCGCTTCGTCGAGGGCATGCGCCACTTCGAGGTGAGCACCTGGCTCCCGCGAGACCTCAGGCGTGAGCTCGGGTGACGTCACGGTTACGACCCTGCCAACTCAACCTTTCCTCGGACCGACGTCAGGGTGAATGGGAGGTGAACGAATGATGAATTCTCGCGAGCACCCCGCTCTATCCTGGCACTCCATGTCCGAGGGACCCGAGCCTGAACTCGATTCGTGGTCCCAACAGGTCCGGCCGCTGTTGGCCTCGGTCGTGGCGATGGCGCAGGGGGTCGAGCGGGCGCTTCGCCACGGCGACCGCGCACGTGCACTCGAGACGGCAGAGGTGTTCCTCGCCGAGCTGAACAGGGGCCGTCCCTGGGCGCTTGCCGACGAGTGCCCCCGAGCCGACATGGCATCGGAGATGCGAGCCGGCTTGGCAGTGCTCCGCAACGGGGCGCTCCTCGTGCGCCGGATCGCCGACGCGAGCGCCGAGTCCGCCACGGAGGTCGTCCGCTCGTGCACCGCGCTGCTCGAGCAGGGTCGCCACCACCTGTCGCACGTCGAGCGCTTCGTCGCTAGCCGCGACTGACTGCCGCCGGACCGATCCGGCCGGTGTGGCGTCACCCGTGCGGCGTGGCGTCACCCGTGCGGCGACGCTGGGCGGAGTCAGCCGGCAGTGGGTGGCAGCTCGCTCGTGCAGTGCATGCACCTGGTCGCCGCGACCGGGAGGTCAGCCGAAAGGCAGAAGGGGCACGTCTTCGTCGGTGCCGGGTCGCCGAAGACGGTCTTTCCCTGGCGAGTCATCGTCATCCTGTACGGGACCACGATCACGAAGTACACGACGACGATGAAGACGAGGAAGTAGATGATCGCCGAGATCAGAGTCCCAAAGTTGAGAAACGTCGTCACGTTCCCCTTCGCGCCGAGCTGCACGCCGAGCCCGATGGCGCTGCCGCCCTGTGCACGGGTGACGAGCGGGTCGATGATCGATGTGGTGAACGCCTGGATGAGGGTGCTGAAAGCGAGCGCCACCACCAAGCCGACGGCGACGACGATGACGTCGCCGCGCATGAGAAAGTTCTTCAAGCCCTTCAACATGACCGAAGCCTCCTGATCGCCGTTTACGACGGCTCCAGTATGTGCGAAGGGCTGCCGGGGCGGGGGGATCTGCCGGGGTCCGGGGTCTCGCCTCGCCTCCTCGGGGAGTCTTCCGTGCAGGCTCAGGCGCAGGAGCGGGCTGAGGATCAGGCTGAGGATCAGGCTGAGGTGGCCGGTCCGGAACCGGCCGCGCCTTCTGCGAACGACTGGTAGGCCTCCCAGGCACGGGGCGCGTACACCGTGCCCGGGCCGCCGTTCATGAGCACCGTCACCGAGAGCATCTCCGCGACCTGCTCGGGTGTCGCCCCGTGCCGGGCGGCGCCGCGGGCGTGAGAGGCGATGCAACCGTCGCAACCCTTCGACACGGCGATCGCGAGAGCGATCAGCTCCTTCACGCTCCGGGGCAGCACCCCGTCAGCCATGGCGGCATCGTGCATCTGCGCGAAGCCCGCCCAGGTCTCCTGCTGCACCGACCGGAGCGAGCGGGTCGGGCCGCGGAGCTCGTCAAAGACTGCCTTCGGATCCATACGAGGACCCTAACGACACGAGAAGCCCGCGGGACGGGTCCTTCGGCCCTGTTCGAAGGACGCCGAGGTCTCGACACCCTGTGGGTGCCGATCTCGACGCCCATTGTGACCGGGGCGTCTTCCCCGGAGTAGACCGGCACCGTGCGCATCGTCGTCAACGGGATCCAGCAAGACACCGACAGTCCGCCGGCGCGCCGCCTGCTGGCGTACCTCCGCCAAGACCTCGGCCTCACCGGTGCGAAGGAGGGCTGTTGGGAGGGAGAGTGCGGTTCGTGCACGGTGCTCGTCGGCGGCAAGCCGGTGCTCGCCTGCCAGACTCCGCTCGAGCAGGTCGACGGCCGCTCCGTCATCACGGCGGAGGGGCTCGAGGAGGACGGCGAGCTGCACCCGGTCCAACAGGCGCTGATCGACGCAGAGGCCTCCCAGTGCGGGTACTGCACGCCCGGGATGGCCGTCCGAGCGGCGGCGCTGCTCGCGTCGGACCTCGAGCCCGACGATGCCGCCGTCGACGCCGCCATGGCGCCGAACCTCTGCCGTTGCGGGAGCTATGACCGGATCCGGCGGGCCGTGCATCGAGCAGCCGACGTGATGGCGGGTCGTGCGCAGGCTCCTGCACCCCTCGAGACCGAGCCCGCGGCGCTGCCACCTCTTCTCCCTCGTCCACGGCGGCCGTGGGACCTGTGCGCGCCCGAGGAGCGGGAGTGGTTCGAGATCCTCGGAGACGGGCTGGTCGTCGTTTGGTCGCCCCGGGACGAGGCAGTCGGCGCCGCCTGGACGACGAGCCGCGACGCATGGCTTCACGTCGCGCCCTCCGGCGAGGTGACCGCGTTCACCGGGAAGGTCGACGTCGGTCAGGACAACGTGACGGCCTTCCGGCTGCTCGTGGCTGAGGAGCTTCGCATCGACGCTCGGCGAGTGAGGGTCGTCCACGGGGACACCGACGTCTGCCCCTTCGACCTGGGGACGTTCGGGAGCCGGTCGATGCCGGACGCCGGGATGGCGCTCCGGCGTGCCGCTGCCGGGGCGCGGGCGCTGCTCTCCGAGCACGCGCTCGAAGATCGCGAGCGGCGGCTCGTCGTGCTGTCGGAGGAGCCCGCACTGACGCCTCCCGCCAAGTGGGTGACGGCCGGCCACGAGGGCCTCGCCCCGAGGCGGCGTGATGCGGTGACGGGACGGCGGCGCTTTGTCTCCGACATGAAGCTCCCGGGGATGTGGCACGGCGCCGTCATCCGACCGCCAGCGCCTGGTGTGACCCTCCGCGCGTTCGACGAGACACGCGCCCGGGGTCTCGTCGGTGAGGCATCCCTCGTGGTCGACGGGTCCTTCGTAGGCGTGGCGGCCGAGAGCTCCCCGGCTGCGCACCGAGCGGCGAGCGCGGTCGAAGCGTGCGCCGAATGGGACGAGCCCGCGCCGATCGGCGAGGACCTGGAGCGCTACCTGCGCGAGCATCCTGCACCCGCCGACGGTTGGGCACCGCCCGTCGACGAGGTGAGCGGCGACGTGGAGGGAGCACTTGCGGCATCGGCCCACGTGCTCGAAGCGACGTACCGCACCGCCTATCTCGCCCACACCCCGCTCGAGACACGGGCGGCGATCGCTCACTTCGAGGGCGATCGCCTCACCGTCCTCGTCGGCACGCAGACGCCGTTCCGGGTGCGCTCCGAGCTCGCCGCCGGACTCGGCATCGAGGAGGCCGCCGTGCGGGTGGTCGTTCCACCGACCGGAGGGGGTTACGGCGGCAAGCATGGCGGCGACGTGGCGCTCGAAGCCGCTCGTCTCGCACGGATCGCCGAGCGGCCCGTCATGGTCCACTGGAGCCGGGCAGAGGAGATCCGGTGGGGTTACGCGCGTCCGATGGCCGTCGTTGACGTGCGGGCCGGGATCGACCGCGCCGGCGCCATCACCGCCTGGGACTTCCTCGACGTGAACGCCGGCACTCCCGGGATCACAGCCCCCTATCGCGCCGCTGCATCTCGCATCCGCTTCCAGCCGGCGCAGTCCCCCGTGCGGCAGGGCTCGTATCGGGCGTTGGCGGCACCGGCCAACCACTTCGCCCGGGAGTGCCACATCGACGAGCTCGCGGCGAAGGCCGGGCTCGATCCTGTCGAGTTCCGCCTCCGCAACCTCGACGACGACCGCCTCCGCGAGGTCCTGCGCGCTGTCGCGCAGCACGCCGGGTGGCGGGGGACTCCCGCGGCATCAGGCCCGGCCCTTCGGACCGGTACGGGTGTCGCCGCCGGCCTCGAGAAGGACGCTCGCGTGGCCACGGTCGCGTCCGTCGAGGTCGACGATGACGGGGCGCTGCGCGTCACGCGCATCGTGACGGCCTATGACTGCGGTGCCGTCGTGAACCCCGAGACCGTGAGGAGCCAGATCGAAGGAGGCACTGCGATGGCCCTCGGAGGTGCGCTCTACGAGTCCCTCACGGTCGAGCACGGCCGCGTGGCGCGGACGACGCTAGGCGAGTACCGCCTGCCCCGGTTCCCCGACGTGCCCCACGTGGAGGTCGTGCTCATGTCCCGTTCCGACATCCAGCCGGCAGGTGCAGGAGAGACGCCGCTCGTCACCGTGGCTCCGGCCATCGCCAACGCCGTCTTCGACGCCACGGGAGACCGGTACCGGCAACTTCCTCTCGCTCCCGGCGGCACGCTGCCCCGCGCCGGCTGAGCGCCGCCGTGCGGGGCCTGACGCGACCGAGGCTCCCCGGCTGCTCCGGGGAGCCTCGTTCCTGAGAGCCGACCAGCTCTCAGGCTGCCGCGGCGGGGTGCCGACGGCGGATCACTTCTGATGGGTGACCGGGATCTTCGTCGGCTTCTCCTCCTCCGCCTCGGGCCACGGGATCATCACCTCGAGGATCCCGTCCTTGTACTCGGCCTTGACGGCGTTGCTGTCCACGCCCGGGGGCAGGACGAGGTCACGACAGAACTCGCCGTACCGGAACTCCGAGCGGTACGACCTCATGCTCTTCTGCTCCGTCTTCTCCTCCCGCTTGGCCGAGATGTGCAGCGTGTGGTCGGTCACCGAGACGTCGATGTCTTTCTCCGGGTCGATGCCGGGCATCTCTGCCCGCACGACCATCTTCCCGTCCTCGATCATCTCCTCGACACGGAGCCATCCCTCCGTCTCGCCGTCGATGTCGAGGAAGCGACGCCACCGGTGTGGCAGGACCGTGAACGGTTCCAGCCTTGCAGGTGCCATCTCTGCCTCCTTTCCTGCTTCTTTGCTGTCTTCTTCGGTGTCTTTGTCCAATCATCGGGTTGTGCGACCATCGCAAATAGGGTCGAACGTCACTGAGCCACCCCGCCGCGCCCGTCGCCTCGACGCCGCGCCGGTCCACGGAGCAGCGCTAGTACCCGTCCCGATCGGGACTTTCGGCCCTGGGACGCGATCCGCCGGCCCGCGCATGATGGGCACATGTTCGGTCACAAGGCTCGGCACAGCGTTGCGGAGCCGACGGTCGCTCCCACAGCGCCGCTCGCTCCAGAGACGGACGAGCAGCGCCTGGTACGCCAGTGCGATGCCTTCCTGCACGGGACGCTCCTCTGGGAGCACACCCTCCACGGCGAGACGCCGGAACCGTGGGAGTACGTCAACCTGCTCGCACACGCCGACCACGAGCGGCTGCACCACATCGCCGACGGGTACGTGCTGGCGCCCGTGGGAGGCATCCCCGCGAACGAGCACTGGCGCCTCGCCACGGCCTATCTTGCAGGGCTCGTCCTCGACATCTCGGACCACAACCCCCTCGGGATCCAGTGGTTGCAACGACGGGTGCTGATCCCCCTCGAGCTCGAGATGGCCGAGGACCGGTCCGGTGCCAGCTCGTCCCCCGAATACGCCGTTCGAACCGTCCTGTTCCGCCTGGACCGGTCCGTGGCAGGCGGATTCGGCTGAACCTTTGACCTTCACGCGCAATCCGGCGGCGCACGGGACCGTCGTCAGATCGCGCCGCACGTCCTCGACCCCGCGCGCCCTCGAGGACCCGGTAGGACCTTCGGCCCTGGAAGCGGCCACGCTCCGGTCGTAGGTTCAGACCATGGCGCCGGCACCTGCCACACCAGCGCGAGTGGAGCCGGCACGGGGCGGACCGCGATGAGGGCCATGCGGTTCCGCGACCGTAAGGATGCGGGCAGGCGCCTCGGCGAACGCCTGAAGGCTCTCCGCATCGACGGGCTGCAACCAGCTCCGGACATCCTCGTCGTCCTCGGGTTGCCGAGGGGGGGCGTCCCCGTCGCGGCGGAGGTGGCAACGGCGCTCGGAGCACCCCTCGACGTCATCCTCGTCCGCAAGCTCGGTGTGCCGTTCCAGCCTGAGCTCGCCATGGGCGCAGTCGGCGAGGGAGGGGTCCGGCTGCTCAACCGGCGGGTCCTCGCCGAGGTCGGCGTCTCCGAGGCGGCGATCCAGGCCGTCGAGACACACGAGCGGGCGGAGCTCGAGCGGAGAGCCCGCTTGTACCGCGGGGACGGCACGCCCGTCGACCTCGCCGGGCGCATCGCCGTCATCGTCGACGACGGGATCGCCACCGGTTCGACCGCTCGCGCCGCATGCCAGGTCGCGCGCGCCCTCGGCGCCGACCGGGTGGTCCTCGCGGTGCCGGTCGCACCGCCTGGATGGACCGAGCGTCTCGCCGACGTGGCAGACGAGCTGGTGTGTCTCTCGACCCCGGCGAGCTTCTTCGCGATCGGCGAGTTCTACGACGACTTCTCGCAGATGAGCGACGAGGAGGTGCTCGACTGCCTCGCCCGGGCCGCCCCGAGCGAGGCTGAGGGGTCGCCACCCAGAGCGGGGAGTGGTCAGCTCGACGCCGAGATCGCGGTCCCGATCGACGGCCTCGCTCTCCCGGGTCAGCTCACGGTCCCCTCCGGCGCGGTGGGAGTCGTCGTCTTCGCACACGGGAGCGGCAGCAGCCGGCACAGCCCCCGCAACCGGTACGTGGCGGGCACCCTGAACGCGAGGGGGATCGGGACGCTCCTGATCGACCTGCTCACGGCGCGTGAGGAGAAGGACCGAGGGCACGTCTTCGACATCCCCCTCCTCGCCGACCGCCTCCACGCCAGCGCGCTGTGGGTGAGGAGCAGTCCGCCCCCGGCCGGTGAGCTGCCGATCGCGTTCTTCGGCGCGAGCACCGGGGCGGCCGCCGCTCTCGTCGCGGCAGCCCGCGCGGCGGGAGCATCCGGGACCGCCGAGCCTGTCGCCGTCGTGTCCCGCGGTGGCCGGCCCGATCTCGCCGGGGACAGCCTGGCGGCCGTTCGCGCACCGACGCTTCTCATCGTCGGCAGCCTCGACACCGCCGTGCTCGAGTTGAACGAGGAGGCGCGGTCACGCATGCACTGCGCCACACGGCTCGAGGTCGTTCCCGGAGCGAGCCACCTCTTCGAAGAGCCGGGCACGCTCGAGCAGGTCGCCGAGCTCGCCGGCGACTGGTTCGAGCAGCACTTCGGGGTTCAGGCCACCCGAGACGGCGCTCGCCGAGACCGGGGCTGAGCCGCGGCTCGAGCCCGGGCGTGCAGAGAAGGCTCTGCTTCACGCGCTTCACGTGCTTGGCGAGTCTCGCCGGGGAGGCTGCCGAGCCTCGCCGACACCGAACGCGGGAGGACGCTGATGCCCTTCGCCTTCGCCCGCCAGGCCGACAGCACGATGCTCCGCACGTCTCCTGCCGTCGCGCCCTCCTCCAGCGGAACGGTCGTCGAGACCCCGGCGTCGACGGACCGCTGCATCACGGCCTGCAGCCTGACCGGCCAGGCGGAGGGCAAAAAGGGTCCTGCAGGGTCCGGCCACGCCTCGATCCCGGGCGAAGTGCCTGCGAGGAGCGAGACGTCGCCCGTGGGCCAGATGGCGGTCAGGGCTGCGTTCCGCAAGCGTGGCCACCGGGCACGCCCGCCACTCGGCCGCCGCACGTCGGCATGGACGCTCCGCTCGAAACCCAGGAACGCGCCACGCTCGCGCGCGAGCTTCGCACTCGCCTCGCGGGCGCTCGCCTCGACGTGCCGGGCGACACGTCCGGCGAGCTGCAGCGCCCGCTCGCTGCCGTACTCGACGCCGAGCGCCTCCGACAGCGAGGCGAGGCCCATGACTCCGAGCCCGACCTTCCGGCTGTTGTGTGCCGCCCGCTCCATCGCGGGGACGGGGTACGAGCTGACGTCGACCGCGTCGTCGAGAAATCGGACCGCCATCGCCACGACGTGGCGGAGCCGGTCCCAGTCGATTCCCCGACCCCGGATGAAGCGCACCAGGTTGAGTGCCCCGAGGTTGCACGTCTCGTACGGAAGGAGCGGGATCTCGGCGTAGGGATCGACGGCCTCGATCCGGCCGAGGTCCGGCATCGGGTTCGAACGGTTCAGAGCATCGAGGAACACGATGCCCGGCTGACCGGTGGCGAGCACCGAGTCGTAGATCGCCTCCAGCAGCTCCGCAGCGCGGACCGTGCCCACGACGTCTCCGGTCCTCGGAGTCACGAGACGGAACAAGCCGTTCCGCTGTGCCGCGCGCAGGAGCGAGTCCGGCAGGCCGACCATGAGCTTCACCGCGCCTGTTTGGACTGTTGAGGACGAGGCAGCTGCCACGAGCTCGACGATGTCGGGATGAGAGGCGTCGAGCACGGCCAGGCTCGATCCGGGCAACCGTCCTCTCGATGCGACGATGTCTGCCGAGGCGTCGAGCAGCCGCAACCACGACATGGGTCCTGCGGCGAGACCGCCGGTGCTCGACACCCTGTCGCCATCGGGGCGCAGGTGCGAGAGTGAGAAACCGACCGCTCCACCGGCTTGGTAGACGAGCGCCGCGTCGGACAGCGCCGAGAAGATCGACCGCAGAGAGTCCTCCACCGGCAGCACGGCAGAGCCGGCCAGCATGCCTACCCCGGTGCCGGCGTTTCGCAGTGTCGTCGGTCCCGGCAGGAACTCGAGGCGGCGCATCGCCTCGGCGAATTCCGCTGCAAAGTGATCCTCGCCGCCCCGGCGGTACAGCTCCTCGGCAGCGGCCACGTGCCGGGCAACTCGTTCGGCCATGCCGTCGAACGTCTCGACGACCGAGCCGGACTCACTCCTTCTCAGGTATCGCTCCTCCAGCACTGCCTGCGCGGTGGCGGAGGGAGAGGCGCCCATGTGCCAAGGATCGTCCTTGGGCGATCCTGGAGGTAGGGCCGAAAGTCTCGAAAAGGGCTGACGATCAGCCCTCGCCCCACTTGGGCCGTCTCGGCCCTTCTCGCGCCGGGCGACCTCCGCCACGCCTATCCTCGCTCGGCCGCGACCGCCGGCCCGGGAACGGCACAGGCGTTGACGGCTTCGAGGTTGCGCCTGGTGCACAGACGCAGCCACCGGAGTGAGCTTGGGCTCAAGCGGTCGCAGACCCAGTCCCAGTGGAGCGAGACCACGTCCCCCGGGCTGAGCCGCCCGGCTGACAGGCCGGCCTGAGCGTGCTCGGAACGAGCCTCCCCGAGCACGAGGCGCGACCCTTCGAACGCGAGCAGGCGGCTTTGCACCGTGACCCGGTCGCCGCTCGCCGACTCGACGGTCCCCCACCGGATCCGGCAACGGTCGAGCACCTCGAGCGCGGCGGCCACGGCTCCGGCGCCGGCGCCGCCGGCCCCGCCCCCCCGCAGCAGGCCGACCCACGGGTAGACGGCGAAGACGTGGAAATTGTGCTGGGGAACCCCGCCTCGCGGCACCGCCTCGAGCAGAGGACCGAGCCGGCGGCCGGCCCTCGCCGAGAAACGCTCGCCCAACTCAGCCCACATCACCCTCCCCGGCACGCGTTCGACGAGCTCGTTACCGACCCAGTACGCCTCCACCACGCGGCGATCGAGCGGGTCACCGATCCCGTTGCTGCCCGCGATCAGCTCCAAGTACGGCCAAGCACCGTCGAACCGCCGCTCCAGATCCACCACCAAGCTCGGATCGCTCCCGTCCCTGACGGCATCGAGCAGCTCGGCCGAGTCGGCCGGGCCGCAGAAGCCGAGCAGGTTCGGCGGGATGGCGTATCTGGCGAACAGCAGGGCGCCCGGTGCCGTCGCGGCGAGAGGTGCCACCTTCATCCCGGCCTGCTCCGTGCCCCGAGGAGGAGCTGCGGTCGGCGCAACGCCTGCCAGAGCACGACCGCGGTCCCGGCAGCCACGAGGGACAAGCCAACCGTGACGGGCACGGGCGAGAGGGATGCCGTCCCCGCGAGCGCCTGAAGCAGCGCAGTCAGCAACGCGCTCCCGACGAGCACGGACGTGACGTCGACGGCCCGGGCGTTCGCGAGCGCGCTCATCCAGAGCCCGACGTAGAGCGCAAGGAGGCTCCCGGTGAGGAGGATCCAGCCGAGCTGCGAGGCGTCGAAGGAGACGAGAGCACCGCCGTGGCCGGTGAGCACCAGGTAGCCGATGAGGGCGAGGGCGCCGACACCCATCCGGGTGAGCGAGACGGCTGAGGGCGTGAGGTCGCGAAGCAGCACCTTCGCGACCACGACCTCGACCGCCCAGATCAGGGTCGAGGCGAGCACCAGCAGCTCGCCCCGGTCCGCTGCGAGGCGGCCCACACCACCGGCGATAGCCACCTGGCCGACGAGGAGGAGCGCGATGGCGGCGAGGTTCCAGCGGGTGAGGCGCTCGCGCAGAGCGAAGAAGCCGAGGAGCCCGACCCAGACGACGAGCGTGTCCCGAAAGAACGCTGCGGGCGTCGCCGCAGTGTCGGCCAGGCCGTCGAAGAAGAGCACGAAGGCGAGGCCGCCACCGGCGAGGCCGACGTACCCGAGCCCGAGCGCCCGGGTGAGCGGGCGGAACGGGCCGACCGGACGGCGGGACGCTGCCGGGGTTGGCCGGCCGACCTCGAGGAAACGGGCGAGGAAGGGCAGCCCGCGGGAGCTGCGCGAGCGCCGCCACCGCAGACCTGCCGCCGCGGCGATCGCGAGCACCGCCGTCGCCACGACGTTCTTGGCCGTGGTGTACACAGCGGGCGAGGAGACGGCATGCACGCCGTAGCCGTTGACGAAGACGGACACGCCACTCGTCGTTGCGGCGCCGGCCGCTATCCATGCGCCGGAGAGTCGGCGACGGGTCATGACTGCACCTCCGGTGTCTCGTGCGCCGCTGCACATAGCTCGGCCGCCACCTGTTCCGCCTCGACCGCGTCGGCTCGCCCGACGGCGTACCCGCTGTGCACGACGAGCCACTCCCCTACGGCGGGCGCCGGACCGTCGAGTGCGAGCAGGGAGACCCGGTAGCGGCGGCCGTCCATGTCCTCGACCTCGACCGCCCCCACCCCCGCCCCCACCAGCCCCGGCTCGGCCAGCGACTCCGAGTCCTCCTCCTCGGTCCTACCCCCGGGTACGGAGACGACCCGGTGCAACCGGCTCATGCACATGGCATCTCCTCGCGCGCGACCACACTCGTCGGATCGGGATCTGCCCGGTGTGCGAGGGACTCGATCCGGCGGACGACCGCGGGGACTGCGGCGGCCACCGCCCTGCTGAGGCCCTCGCCCGGGGTGAAGTCCTCGCCCTCCACGGCGAGCACGACGACGCTCGACGGCACCCTCCCGAGCACTCGCGCGAGCTGGACGGCGCGTGCCACGCCGATCCCGTGCGTGCTCGTCGGCGCGAGCACCTCCGCATCGGCCACGGCGCTCAGGTCCAGCTCGAAGACGGTCCCCGGCCGTGCGCCGGATCGGGCCGCGTCCACGACGAGGACGAGGTCGGCACTGTCGAAGGACTCGACGAGGTCGAGGGGCTCGCTCACCCGGTCGACGAGGCTCGCCGCAAGGCCGCTGCGGCGAAGGGCGTCCACGACCGCCCCGCCGACCCCGTCGTCCCTCCGGTACGGGTTGCCCACGCCGGCGACGACGATGCGGTGGGCCACCGTCATCGCCCGACCACTGAGACGTCGAGGAAGTGCGCAGCGCACGAGATGCAGGGATCGTGGTTGCGCACCGCCTGCTCACAGCGCCACTGAAGCTCCGAGTCGGGCAGGTCGAGCGAGTTCTGCGCCACCCGCCGCAGGTCTTCCTCGATCGACAGCTGGTTCTGCGACGTCGGTGGCACGATCCGGGCCCGCAGGATGGTGCCATCGGCGTCGATCTCGTACTGCTGGAACAGCGTCCCCCGCGGCGCCTCCGTCGCTCCTGTCCCCACGGACCGCTCGAGCTCGGGGGCAGTGACGGGCACGGCGGGGCGCGGCGGCGGTTGGTACGACTCGACGAGCCGGAGGGCCTCCTCGCAGGCGGCGACGAGCTCGACCGAGCGCACGACGATGCTCCGGAACGGGTTGCGGCACTCCGGACCGAGGCCGGCGTGCTCGGCCGCCTCGGCGGCACGCGGCGGCAGCGCCGCTCGGTTCAGCGCATAGCGGGCGAGCGGTCCGGTGAGATACGGAGTCGTGCCGAGCAGTCGTGCATGGAGGGCCGTCGAGTGAGGGACCTGCTCCTCGGTGACGGCAGCAAGGAACTCATCGGCGGAGCCGGACAACCCCGAGGAGGACCGCGGCCGCCCCCGTTCGATCGCGTACCGGCCCGAGTCCTCGAGAGCGGCGAAGGCGTACGGGGACTCGACGTCGAGGAACACGAAGTCCCCCACCCACTCCACCGTCTCGATCGCCGCCTCGAGTGCTCGCTGCAGCGGTTCGCGCAGCGACGCGATCGCCTCGGCAGGAGGAGCCGAGTAGAAGCCCCCGACCCGCACGTTCACCGGGTGCACCGCCCTGCCCCCGATCGTGCTCATCACGAGGTTGCCCGTGCGCTTCAGGGCCAGTCCCCGCTCGACTGCCCCCCTGTCGTGCTCGGCCAGCTCGACCGCGTCGGCGAGCCCGAGGAAGTCGGGGGCGTGCAGGAGGTAGACGTGCAGGGCGTGGCTCTGGATCCACTCCCCGCAGTACAGGAGCCGCCGCAGGTCCCAGATCTCATCGTCCACGACTGCACCACAGGCGTCCTCCACAGCCGCGCACGCGCTCATCTGGTACGCCACCGGGCAGATCCCGCAGATGCGCGCCGTCAGGTCGGGCGCCTCGGTGAAGTGGCGTCCCACGAGCAGCGCCTCGAAGTAGCGGGGCGGCTCGAAGATCTCGAGAGCGACGTCGGTGACCCGCTCGCCATCCACGCTGATGCGCAGCGCCCCCTCCCCCTCGACGCGGGCGAGGGCGCCGAGGGAGACGCTCCGGGACCGGCCGGTCGCGGGCGAGCCGGTCATGATCCCTCCCTGCCGGCTCGAGCCGCACGAGCGGCGGCCGCCGCCTCGGCGGCCTCGCCGTCGAATCCCGGCGCCCCCGCGTTGAACGTCTGGAACAGCCTCGACACCGCCAACGGCGACATCCCGTCGGCTCGCAGACGTCTTGCGAGCGACACCACGTTCGGCGACTCGGTCGGCCCGAAGCACCCGTAACACCCCCGCCCGACCGCCGGGCAGAGCGCGCCACAGCCCGCGCGGGTGACGGGGCCGAGGCACGGGTTGGCACCACGGACGAGGAGGCACGTCGTCCCTTGCCGCTTGCACTCCTGGCAGACCGAGTGCAAGGGGATCACCGGACGGCGCCCCGCCAGCACGGCCGTCAGCACCTCGAGCACCTGGCTCGAGGACACCGGGCAGCCCTGGAGCTCGAGGTCGACCTGGACGTAGGCGGAGATCGGGAACGACCCCTCGAGGGATGACAGGTACTCCGGGTGCGCGTAGACGAGGCCCGCGTACTCTCCCGCGCCGGCCATGTTCCGAAGCGCCTGGACGCCCCCGGCAGTCGCGCAGGCGCCGATCGTCACGAGCAGGCGGGATTGCGCCCGGATTTGGCCGATCCGCTCGGCGTCCGCGGGCGTCGTCACCGAGCCCTCGACGAGGGAGATGTCGTAGGGACCGGGCTCGACCGCGCGTGTCATCTCGGTGAAGTGGGCGATCCGCACCGCACCGGCGAGTGACAGCAGCTCGTCCTCGCAGTCGAGGATGCTCAGCTGGCATCCGTCGCACGAGGCGAACTTCCAGACCGCGAGCGTCGGGACGCTCACCGCTCCCGCTCCCGCATCAGGTGCGTCACTGCGCCTCCGTACGCCACGATGGGACCGTCGCGGCAGAGGATGAGCGGCCCGAGCTGGCAGTGCCCGCACCAGCCGAGACCGCACTGCATGTTGCGCTCGAGCGACACGAAGATGCGGGACGGGTCCATCCCGAGCTTCTCGAGCGCCGCCGCAGTGAAGCGCATCATGATCTCCGGGCCGCACACGAGCGCCCGGGCGCCGCCGGGATCGATGCCGGCCGGTGCGATCTGCGCAGTCACGAGACCGACGTGCCCGGTCCAGCCGGGTGTCGACACGTCGACGGTCACGCTGACGATCGCCCCGAGCGCAGCCCAGCGCGCCAGGTCGTCCGCAAAGATCACCTGTGCCTGCTCCCGTGCACCGGCGATCACGAAGAGACGTCCCCGGAGCCGGCCCGACGCGTCCGTGGACCGCCCCGCGAGGTCGTCGACGACGCTTCGGAGCGGGGCGAGGCCGATTCCACCGGCCACGACGACGACGTCCCCCTCAGCGAGCCAGTCGCCGTCTTCAGCGCCCCAGCCCTGACCGAACGGCCCCCGGACTCCGACCAGACTGCCGGCGGAAGCAACGCACAGAGCATGTGTCACGGCGCCGACATCCCGGATCGTGTGGACGATCGATCCGGCACCGGCGGTGTGCAGGCCCTGGCCGGAGTCGCGGCCTGAGAGGCGGCTGGAGCGGCTCACCGAGATCGCCGCCTCTCCCACGCCGAAGGCCGTCAGCATGTTGAACTGCCCGTGACGGGGGGGCGCCACAGCCATCTCAGCCTTGAGAGGGGCGAGAGTGAGAGAGGAGACGTCGGACGTCTCTCGCCGGTTGGCGACGACGCGGTACAGGGCCGGATCCATCGGATCGCGTTCAACGGGCACGACTGCTCCCATAGAGGTCGAGCAGCCGCACCCTCGTCATCTGCAGACGCTCCAGCAGCACGCCTGCCACCCGGAGCGTGAGCCGGTGCCCGAGCTCGGGATCGGCGTCGGCCTTGTTTCGCAGGCAGGCGGCGTCGATCGCGATCGCTCCCACCGCGCCGGCCGCCCTCGCGTCGAAGTGCCAGCGGTAGGGCGGGAACATCCAGCTCCAGCCGACGACGCCGCCGGGCCCGACCGTCTCGATCACGATTGGGCCGCTGGCGGGAGCGTTGACCTCGATGGCGACCACGCCGCGACGGACGAGGTACAGCGTGTCAGCCGCCTCGCCTTCGGTGATGAGCAGCTCTCCTGCGTGCCACACCCGGTTGACGGCGCAGCCGGCCACCTCGCCGATGAGATCCACCGACAGCCCGGCGAGGAGCGGGTGGGTGGAGATGAGGTCGGCGATGTCCTGTTTCATGCGGCACCCCCGCCTGCCGGCAACGCGGCTCCACGAAGAGCGGCCGCCTCCTCCGTGATGTCGATCCCGACAGGGCACCAGGTGATGCAACGGCCACACCCGACGCAGCCCGACTGCCCGAACTGGTCCCACCACGTCGCGAGCTTGTGGGTCATCCACTGGCGGTAGCGGGACGACGTCGAGGCCCGGACGGCGCCGCCGTGCAGGTACGAGTGCTCCCGGTCGAAGCATGAGGCCCAGCGCCGCCGCCGCACCACCTGACCCGACAACTCCGTCGTGTCACGCACGTCCGCGCAGAAGCACGTCGGGCACGCCGAGGTGCAGTTCCCGCACGCCAGGCAACGGCGCGCGACCTCCGACCAGCGCTCGTGATCGAGGTTGGCGAGCAGCAGTTCCGGAAGCCCCTCCGTCACGAGTCGGCGTCCCATCCGAGCAGCGGCGCGGGAGAGGATGGCCTCCCGTTCGGATCGGTCGGCCTCGGTGGCCTTTCGTGTCGGTACCGCTGCCATGACCTCGGCGCCGCGGTCGGACACGACCCGCACGAGGAACCGGTGGTCGGCGACGGTGCCGGAGGCGATCTCCGTCAACACGAGATCCGGCGCGGCATCGGTGCCCTCGCAACCCGGACCGGTGCCCATCGACGAGCAGAAGCAGGTCCCCCCCGGTGAGCCGCACTCGACGACGGCCATGAACGCGGTGTCCCGGCGCCGCCTGTAGCGGGGATCCGGAACGGCTGCTCCGGCGAAGACACGGTCGGTCACTCCCAACGCTGCGAAGTCGCACGGCCGGAGCCCGAGGATCGCGAGAGGCAGTGGCTCGCGGCGGCTCGCCTTCGGCGTCGAGAGGAAGGTCACGTTCCCGCCCGGTTCCTGCCGGGCGCGCCAGAGCTCCTCCTCGGGTGGGAAGAGCTCCGCCTTCCACGAGCGAGCGGAGGAGGACCAGTCGAAGAACGCACCTCCCGCGGTGTCGGACAGGTCGTAGCGCCCCGGCGCTTGCTCGTCACGCATGCCACGCGGCAGGTCGACGACCCCGCCGAGCGGCCCCGGCTCGATCGCGCCCGACCGGACGACCGGTCCACGCACGTCGTAGCTCGCATCCGCGAGCGCCATGATGAGCGCGTCGAGGCCGGCGACGTCGACGACGGCGAGATCGCCCGCGCGAGGACTCCAAGCCATGTCTTACAGGGTAGAACGACTGCGCGGGACGCCTAGAGGAGAAGGTCCCGCCACCGGCCGGAGAGGGTGAGCGTCCTCAGGCGGCCGACGCCGCCGTGTCGACTCGACGACCTCGGGCGACGGCTCCGCCCGGCGGCGCGCCACACGTTCGGGGAGCTGCAGCATCCGGAGCACGGTGACGAGACCGATCCCGCCGACCATGTTGGCGAACGCGGCCCAGATGGCGGTCGTGAACCAGTCGAGGTAGCCGAACGGGGCGCGTCCCGTGTGCAGGGCACAGAACATCACGAGCGAGGCGACGATCGTGTGGTCGAGCATGCCGGCGCCGAGGAAGTTCTCCGTGAACAGCTCGCTCCTCGCGAGCGTCGAAGGCCCACTCGGGGCTGTGCTCGTCGGCTCGCTCCATCGGGTCGTTCCGGGACGCGCTCTTGCTCTCGGGCATCCCAACCCTCTACCCGACCTCGCCACATCCTCCACCCGGCGCCGCTCTCGATATCGTGATGGCGTGAGCGACGTCGGGGAGCGCCAGCTGAACGAGCAGCTCAGCGAGCTGGTAGATCTGCTCCCGGCGGGATCTGGGGCCGTCGTCGCCGATCCGGATGTCACGGCCACCTACAGCCAGGACTTCTCCCGCTATCCCGGAGTCGGCCGACCGCTCGCCGTCGTGCGAGCGGAGAGCAGGGCCGACGTCCAGACCGTCCTGCGGTGGGCGACCGCTCACCATGTGCCGGTCGTCCCGCGTGGGGCCGGCACCGGCCTGGCGGGCGGCGCCACGGCCGTCGACGGCTCGATCGTGCTCAGCCTCGAGCGGATGGACCGGGTGACCGTCGACCGCGCCGCCCGGGTCGCCGTCGCCCAACCCGGGGCGCTCAACGTCGAGGTCAAACGGGCCGCAGCTGAGCAGGGGCTCTGGTACCCGCCGGACCCCTCGTCGTACGAGATCTGCTCGATCGGTGGGAACGCCGCTACGAACGCCGGTGGCCTGTGCTGCGTGAAGTACGGCGTGACGTCGGACTACGTGCTCGGGATGGAGGTCGTGCTCGCCGACGGCGCCGCCCTCCGGCTCGGCGGCCCGCGCCTCAAGGACTCCGCCGGGCTGTCCCTCACGAAGCTCTTCGTCGGCTCCGAGGGCACGCTCGGCATCATCACCGAGCTCACCCTGCGCCTGCTGCCCACTCCCCCGCCGGCCGCGACACTGGCAGCGTCATTCCCCGCGCTCGAGGACGCAGTCGCCGCCGTGCTCGGGATGCTCGCAGAGGGGAGGCCGTCGACGCTCGAGCTCATGGACCGTGTCTCGATCAACGCCGTGGAGGACGTGTTCCAGATGGACCTCGACAGGGCGGCCGCCGCGCTGGCCATCGCGCCGTCCGACGCCGCCGGCGCCGCCGGCGGAGCAGAGATCGAGGCGATGGCGGCGATCTGCCGAGAGCACGACGCGACGGAGGTGTACACGACGGCCGACGTGGAGGAGGGCGAGATGTTTCTCGCCGCTCGGCGCGCCGCCATCCCCGCTCTCGAGCGCAAGGGCGACCTCCTCATCGAAGACGTCGGGGTCCCGATCCCGAACCTGCCGGCGCTCGTCGCCGGGATCGAGGCCATCGCTGCCGAGCACGACACGATCGTCTCCCTCTGCGCCCACGCCGGGGACGGCAACACGCACCCGACGATCGTCTACGACGCCGCCGACACTAACGCCTCTGCCAGGGCGGACAAGGCCTTCGCTGCCATCATGGACCTCGCGCTCGAGCTCGGCGGCACCATCACGGGCGAGCACGGTGTCGGGCGGTGGAAGCGCCCGTGGCTCGCCGGCTACCTCGGGCCGGACGTGCTCGAGGTGTCGCGCCGGATAAAGGATGCACTCGACCCCGACGGGATCCTCAACCCCGGCGCCATGTTCTGAGGGCTGTCGCGGCTGAGCGCGCCTGGGTCGGCTGAGCTGGGCCGTTGCTCCCGGGAATCGATAGGCGCGAACCCGTGGCACGTTGACCGTCGAAATGACGGTTAAGTCTCCTCGGGTTCGCGCCTATCGATCTCCCGATCGGCCGCACCGACCGGCCGCCGCTGACCTCAGGCCCTCTGGCGCTTCTTCCTCCTCCGCCCGAGACCCCCGACGGCGCCGATGGCAGGCGCCAGCACGATCCAGAGGGCGATCGTGACGACCATGGACGTCAGGTAGCCGAACGGGCGGACCCCCGTATCGGTGCTCAGCGCGCCGGCAAAGAGCATCATGAACCAAGCAGCAAGGAAGAAACTCGGCCCCGCCGCCATCAACTTCGGGATAGCACTCACGTCGCCAGTGTGACAGGAGGGCCCGCTGTGCGCCTCGGGACTTATGACCATCGATCCGGGTGTGGGCGATCCAGGTGTGGGTCCTCCCTTCGCCCGAGCACTTCGTGTCGAACGGCCCTAGCTCACCCGCACGCCGATGGCGCAGGCTGGTCGGCATGGTGACGGCCCCATGACGCGACCGGTGATCGAGCTCGAGCATGTGACCAAGCACTACCGGGCGGGAGGCGGAGTCGACGATGTGAGCCTCGAGGTCGCCGCGGGCGATGTCTTCGGCTTCCTCGGGCCGAACGGCGCCGGCAAGACGACGACAATCCGGCTGATGCTCGACCTGATCCGGCCCGATAGCGGGCGCATCTCGATCTTCGGTCTGGATCCGCGCGCCGACGGCATCGCGGTGCGACGCCGTCTCGGGTACGTGCCGGGTGACCTGGTGCTCTACGAACGCCTGACAGTACGGGAGCTGCTCTCCCACTTCTCCTATCTCCGGGGTGGGCTGCCGTGGGGGGAGATCGAAGAGCTGACGGAGCGTTTCGACCTCGAGCTCGACCGCCCCATCGGGGCGCTGTCGAAGGGAAACCGGCAGAAGGTCGCTCTCGTGCAGGCGCTCATGGGCCGTCCGGACCTGCTCGTTCTGGATGAGCCGACGAGTGGGCTCGACCCGCTCGTGCAGCGTCAGGTCCACGAGGCCCTGAGAGAGGCGGCGAGCGCGGGGAGGACAGTCTTCCTGTCGTCGCACTTCCTGGCCGAGGTCGAGCAGGTGGCCGACCGCGTCGGCATGATCCGTGCCGGGCGGCTGACGGCCGTGGAGCGCGTGGCCGACCTGAGGTCGAAGTCCGTGCACCTGGTGGAGGTGCGTGTCGCAGGCCGGCTCGACGCGGAGCGGTTCCGGCAGCTGCCGGGCGTCACGAGTCTCGATGTCGTCGGCCAGACCGTCCATCTCAGGATCGCCGGGCCGCTCGACCCGCTCGTGCGGGAGCTGGCGCACCACGATCTCGAGGACCTCTCGATCCGCGAGCCCGACCTCGAGGAGGTGTTCCTCGAGCACTTCGGCGCCACCGCACCGACCGAGCCGAGGAGGGAGGCACCCACACATGCGCCATGAACGTCGCGCCGTCCTGCTCCACTCGGTCTTCGAGCGCGCCTTCCACGAACAGATGAGGGCCCTCGCAGGCTGGGCGATCGGCATCGCCGTGTACTGCCTGTTGATGGTGAGCGTCTACCCCACGATCCGCGACAACACGAGCATCACGAAGCTCGTCGACAGCTATCCGAAGGCCTTCCGCCAGATGTTCGCCATCTACGACTTCGGGTCAGGCCCCGGCTACCTGAGGGGGGAGATCTTCTCGTTGGTGGGTCCGCTCCTCGTCGTCATCCTCGCCGTCCTCTGGGGCTCCGACCTGATCGCGGGCGAGGAGGAACGAGGGACGATCGACATCTTGCTGGCCAACCCCGTTTCGCGCCGCAGGCTCTGCCTCGAGAAGTGGGCTGCCATGACGCTCGGGGTCGCCGGGGTGTCGGCAGTGTTCGCTGTCGTGCTCCTCGCCGTCGGTCCGGCAGCAGAGCTGCACGTCGGTGTCGACCCCCTCATCGCCGCCACCTTGGCGACGGCGCTGCTCGGCATCGTGTTCGGCACGACTGCTCTCGCCATCTCGGCCGGAACCGGCAGGCGTGGCCTCGCCCGCGGGGTCACTGCTGCGCTCGCCGTGGCGGCCTACCTCGTGAGCTCACTCTCGGGTCTCGTGGGTTGGCTCGGGCCGGTGCGCCCCGCATCACCGTGGTACCACGCCCTCGGCGTCGATCCGCTCGCGAACGGCCTCTCGTGGCACCCGCTCGTGCTCGTCGCCCTCACCTTGGCACTCCTCGTCCTCTCGGTGACCGCTTTCGAGCGTCGCGACCTCGCCGTCAGCTGACCTGGTTCACCAACAGCGACATGAGGTTGTTCAGTCTTGCGGCGTCGTCTCGGGTGTCACCTGGCGGGCTGGCCTCAGGGGATCACGACGGTGCTCGAGCCCCCGCGCGGGATCGGAGCACGCAAAATTCGTTGCCTTCGGGATCCTCGAGGACGACCCACGTCTGTACGCCCTGGCCGACATCGGCGCGGGCTGCGCCGAGGTCGAGCAGACGCGCCACTTCCGCCTCCTGATCGTCGGGCCGAAAGTCGAGGTGCAGGCGATTCTTGAGGGTCTTTGCTTCAGGGACGCGAACGAACAGCAGGCCGGGCAGTCGGCCCTCAGAGGGACGGATCTCGAACTCGTCGGGATCGTCTCCGACGATGACCCACTCGAGAGCGGCTGCCCACCACCGCCCCAGAGCCGCCGGATCGGAGGCGTCCACGATGACCTGCTCCCATTCCAGCGTCATCAGCTCGCCCTCCTGGTAGGAGAAGTCTTTGTGTTGCCTGGACGCTGAATGTTAGTTGGCGGCTGTGCGACTCGGGCCCCGAACGCTCGCCCGCTCCTCACGGCTTCTGAAGGACCGAGTACTGCCCGCGGAACCGGGCGAGCGGAGCCGAGGCGCGAGTCGAGAAGTCGATCTCCTCGACGGCGCCGACGACGAGCTCTTGGAAGCCGGCCGGCTCGGCTCGAAGGAACCGGCAACCTGCGACGGTGCGGTCTCCGCTGAGCCTCGGTCCGTAGGGCGCGTCGACGAACTCGAGCCCCTCGAACGGATCGCCCGGATACTGCCCGGCAAACGCACCGGCGAGATGGCGGTCGTCCTTGCTCAGGACGTGGACGAGGAACCGGCCGCTCGTCTCGGCAAGCTCCCTCAGCTCGGACAGAGGGTCGACGAGCCCGAGCACGTGCGGCGGGTCGCCTTCTGCAACAAGGAGGGAGGAGATGGTGAGACCGGCACGACTTGCGATGGTGCTGGCGGTCCACACCGTGACCGGCGCGACGAGCCGCCCTCGCAGGCGGCGGTCGGACCGCCTGTCCTCGGCCGGAGTCTCGAACGGGTCTTCGGTGCGCAACCGGACTTTGGGCTCGTCCTCGGGCGTCACGAGTCCGGTCTATCGCGCCGGAGCAGAACACGCCTCGAGCTCCTCGGGACTCTCGAGCCCTCGGGGCCGTCACGTCACGTGGAGGGACCCGTCCTCGTTGAACTCGAAGGCACCCCAGGCCACTTCCCAGAGGTAGCCGTCCGGATCGGTGAAGTACCCCGTGTAGCCGCCCCACTCGGCCTCGGAGCCCGGCTTCACGATCCTGCCTCCGGCCGCCTCTGCCTGCGCGAGCAACGCATCCACCTCGTGGCGCTCACGGACGTTGTGAGCGAGCGTGATGCCGCTGAACCTCGACCGCGGAACGTCCCATCCGGGTCCGATGTCGTCGGCGAGGTCGGAGTACGGGAACAGGGCGAGCGAAGTGCCACTCGTCTGGAAGAACACGATGCCGTCCGCGGGTCGCCTCGTCGTCGGAAACCCGAGGCCCTCCTTGTAGAAGCGGTATGACCGCTCGAGGTCGCCGACACCGAGCGTCACGAGCGAGATGCGGGGCTCCATCAGCCGACAGCCTCGCGGACCGCCGCCACCAGCGCGGCCACGTCCTCGGATGTGCTCGCGAACGAGCACATCAGCCGGACCTCGCCCGTCTCCTGGCTCCACTCGTGGAAGCTGAACTGCTCCCGCACCGCCTCCACCACTCCCTCGGGAAAGGTGGCGAACACACCGTTCGCCTGAGTCGCCTGCGTGACCCGAACTCCGTCGATGCCGGCGAGAGCGGTGGCGAGGCGCGCTGCCATCTCGTTCGCGTGCCTCGCCGAGCGCAGCCACAGGTCGCCTTCGTAGAGGGCAAGCAATTGGACGGAGAGGAATCGCATCTTCGAGGCAAGTTGGGTGTCCATCTTCCGGAGGTACCTGATGCTCTGCACAGCGTCCGGGTTCAACACGACGACGGCTTCGGCGAACAGCCCGCCGTTCTTCGTCCCGCCGAGGGAGAGGACGTCGACCCCAGCCTCGGACGTGAGCGCGCCGAGCGTGACTTCGAGGTGGGCGGCGGCATTGGCCAGGCGAGCACCGTCCATGTGGACCCACAGCCCGAGGCCGTGCGCCTGGTCGGCGAGCGCGCGCAGGTCCTCTGGCGCGTACACGGTCCCGACCTCGGTCGCCTGGGTCACCGAGATAGCCGACGGCCGAGCCCGGTGCTCGTCCTCGAGACCCCACGCCTGGCGCTCCACGAGCTCCGGCGTCAGCTTCCCGTCGGTCGTCGGCACCGTCAACAACTTCACGCCGCCCACACGCTCTGGAGCCCCGCACTCGTCGGTCGCGAGGTGCGCGCCCTCGGCGCAGATCACCGCGCCCCACTTCGGCACGAGGGACTGGACGCCGATCACGTTGGCGCCGGTCCCGTTGAAGACGGGGAACACCTCGCTCGCCTCGCCGAAGTGCCGACGGGCGACCTCGCCGAGACGTGCCGTCCACGGATCAGCCCCGTACGCGCCCGCGAAGCCGACGTTCGCATCCACCATGGCGTTCAGGACCTCGGGGTGTGCGCCTGCGTAGTTGTCGGACGCGAACGCCTCGCTCACCCGGGTGGCGTCGAGTGCGGCCATGGGCTCACGGTACCCGCGCTCGCTCGCAGGAGAGCGGACGCCACGCGTCAGCTCAGACG
>JAJYGW010000256.1 GCA_021790615.1 Actinomycetes bacterium
TGAACGGGAGCGTGCCTGGTCTCGGCGGTGGCTTCTTCAACGGCGCTCAGGAGCTGGCGTTCACCAAGAGCGCGATGGAGGCCGGAGCCCCGACCATGTCCAATGGTTCGCCGAACAACTCCTTCAACGTCGCGATCGAGAACATGGGCCTCTTGCCGACGGACTCGTCGGGTGACAACTGCGCCACGACGGGAGGAGCCCTCTGCTGGTACCAAGTGATCCCGACGCAGGCGTCTGATCCGAGCCAGTTCGACAACAGTCATGGAGGGTCGGGCTTCATGCTCGCCTCTCTCGACTTCGTCGGCCAGGGCGACAACCGGGTGGCTGCCTTCGACTGGACGGATCTCAGCCAGCTCAACGGCAGCAGCGGCTGCCAGAGTGGCTCCTGCTCGGGCATCCAGTTCGGAGGAGACGTCTTCTCGGGGACCCTGCCCTATTACGGGGAGGGCTTCCTCGGTGCGCAGAAGGCAGGTCCGATCCCGCTCGGTCACGAGTGCGGCAAGGCCGGCTACAGCGAGCCGCCGGCCGGGAGCAAGCACAAGAAGGCGCCGGCGCACTGCCCGGAGGGTGGGCTCGCCACGAACGGCGACGGCATGACCCAAGCCGTGCAGGCACAGGGGCAGCTCTGGGGCGCCATCAGCACGGAGGTCAACCAGACGTTCGGGACATCGTCGGAGGTGCACCAAGGTGTCCTCTACTTCGTGATCGGCACGTCCTCGTTCAACGCCGGCAACGGCTTGACCCTCACTAACAACCAGTACGTCACGGCCGCCCACGAGGACCTCGAGTTCCCGACGATGGCTGCATCCGACACGGCAGGCGGTGGAGCGATCATGAGCTTCACGCTGTCCGGCAACGGCGGGCCGACTCACGCCGACAACGGGGGTTACTACCCGAGCATGGCGTACGGCCGGCTCACGGCGACCTCGACGGGTCTCTCCGGGTCGACGATCAACGTCGCCGACCTGGGCCAATCGCCACAGGACGGCTTCACCGAGTACCAGGGCTACCCGAATGGGACGCGGCCTCGCTGGGGTGACTACGGAGCAGCCGTCTACGTGTCGGGCACCGGGATCTTCTTCGCCGGCGAGTACATCCAGTACCCGAACTGCATGGGCAAGAGCTTCACCCTGACCATCGGCACGTGCGGCGGCACCCGGGACGGGAGCGCCAACTGGGGCACTGCGGTCAACCTCGTCGCGCCGTAACGCGACGACCCGTCCCCGGGTGACGGGGCGGCGGACAAGTGCCGGCGCCGGCTCTCCGGCGCCGGCATCGCCGCGCCACGAGGGCAGCGGCAAGGGGACCTTCGCCTCTACCGGCTAGCACCGGCACTCTCTAGCCTGTCTGCAACGCGACCCCGGAGATCCGGAGGAGGAGGTCGGCGCGTGAGTCGAGTGCTGATACTCGGTGCTGGCATCTCGGGGCACACCGCCGCTTCCTTCGCCCGCAAGTGGCTGCCGGCACGCGACACCGTCACGGTCGTGTCACCGTACGCCGAGTACAACTGGATCCCCTCCAACATCTGGGTCGGCGTCGGCCTCATGGGACCGACCCAGGTGACCTTTCCGCTCGCTCCCGTCTACGAGCGCCACGGGATCGAGTTCATCCAGGCCGCCGCTCGGGAGATCCACCCCGAGGGAGACGAAAAGGACCCCCGGCCTTACGTGGCCGTCGAAAGGGCAACCGCGAACGCCAAGCCGGGCATCCCTCTCGAGAAGGTCCACTACGACTTCCTCGTCAATGCGACTGGACCGAGCTTGCGCTTCGACAGGACCGACGGGCTCGGGCCGGAAGCGAACAGCCTGTCGGTCTGCACGGTCGAGCATGCCGTGCAGACCTCTGCCGCCCTCGACGAGGCCGTTGAGCGGATGCGCCGAGGCGAGCACCAGCGGTTCCTCGTCGGCGTCGGCCACGGCACCTGCACCTGCGAGGGCGCCGCCTTCGAGTACATCGTGAACCTCGAGTTCGAGCTGCGCGCCCGCAAGGTGCGCGACAAGGCCGAGATCGTCTGGATCACGAACGAGTACGAGCTCGGAGACTTCGGCATGGGTGGGATGCACATGCGCCGCGCCGGCTACGTCGTACCGTCGTCCGTGTTCACCGCCTCGCTCTTCGCCGAGCGAGGCATCAGCTGGATCACCCGGGCCCATGTCGGCAAGGTGGAGCCGGGACGCGTCCAGTTCGAGACGCTCGACGGAGCCGAACACGAGTTGGACTTCGACTTCGCCATGTTGCTGCCGCCGTTCTCCGGAGTGGGCCTCACCGGCGTCGACGCTCACGGGGCCGACATCACCGAGCGCCTGTTCCTGCCGAACGGGTTCATGTGCGTCGACGCCGACTACGGCTCGAAGACCTTCGAGGAGTGGCGGGCTGCGGACTGGCCGCGCACGTACCAGTCGCCCGAGTTCCGCAACATCTTCGCCGCCGGCATCGCCTTCGCTCCGCCCCATGGCATCTCCCGGCCGCACACGAGCCCGAAGGGAACGGTGATCGCCCCTGCTCCCCCGCGCACCGGAATGCCCTCGGCACAGATCGGGCGAACTGTCGCAAGGAGCATCGTCGACATGATCCGAGGCGCCGAAACGCCCACCACCACGGCATCGATGGCCGAGATGGGCGCAGCCTGCGTCGCATCCGCAGGTGCGAACCCGTTCACCGGCACCGCTGCCTCGATGACCGTCTATCCGGTGGTGCCCGACTTCGCCCGCTATCCCGAGTACGGGCGGGACATGGACGAGACCTTCGGCGAGATCGGCCTCGCCGGGCACTGGATCAAGATCCTGTTGCACTATCTGTTTCTCTACAAGGCCAAGCTGCGCCCCGGCTGGCCTCTCATCCCGGAGTAGGCGGTCATGTCAGAACCACGCCCGCGCCGCGGGCCCGAGCCGAGCGAGGAAGACCTCTCCTACGTGACCCGGCCCACTCGCTTGACGGTGTTCCTGAGGACGTTCGTCCCGTGGCAGGCGTGGCGTTTCGTCCGGATCAACCTGAAGATGATCAGGATGATCCGCCGCCACCCCTAGCTCCCTCCACCTCCGGATCCGGCTGCCCCGCTGCTGTCGGGCATGAGACGGAGGGCCTCTTCGAAGTCGGCCTCGAGTGCGAAGACCCCGCCGTAGCGGGCGGCGCCGTCGCCTGCCTCGTCGGCACCGCTCACGTCCACGTGCTCAGCCTTCTGCTCGAGGAAGGCGAAGTCGACGAGCGTCCGGTACAGCTCGTCCCACTGCCCGGCCTGCGCGAGGTGATGCGGGAGCTCGCTCAGCCCGCGGATGCTCGGGTTCCCGTTTCCGCCAGCCCACCGCCCGTCACCGTCGGGATCGGCCTCGGCATGGAAGTACTCGGCCATGCGGCTGTGGAGCGCCGCGCCGCGTCCCCCCGTCAGGTAGCGCTCGCGGCAGGCGTCGCCGAGCTCCGCATGGAAGAAGGTCAGGAGGTCGCCTGCATTTCCGCGCACGGTCATGAGATAGGGGGCAAGATCGAAGGCGAGGCGCGACCACAGCACGACGGGCAGAGTCGGCCCGGTCCGCGGGCGGGCAGTCAGCCGGTCCAGATCCCCTCTGCGGGGCAGGCGCGCCGGGACGAGCTCGCCGATCAGCGCGTCGAGATCGCCCCCGCTGTCCGTGCCGGTCGTCTCGGCCTCACGAGCGGCATCGCGGATCGTCGAGACCCACTCCCTCGCATCCAATCCCTCCGGGCGCGACGGAGAGCGCTCGGCACCCTCGACGAAGTCACCGGGAAGGTGGAAGGCGTCGAGGAGGAACCACCGGTAGAGCTCGGGATCGCGCGACAACAGGTCGAGGAGCTCGTCCTCGGCCAGGCCGTGCCGGGAGGCGGCGAGGTAGCCGAGGGCATGAGCGACGAGCACGCCGCCGTGGGCGCTCTCGGCCTCGAGCCGCGTGAGCAGGTTGTGCTCCACCAGGGCCTGCACGCCGATGGCGAGCTCCTCGGGAGGCTCCCCCTCGCCGGAGCGCCACCGGCGCGCCTCCTCGAAGGCGAGGCGCAGGTAGAGCGGATTGCCTCCGGACTGCTCGAATGCAGCAAGCACTGCGCTGTGCTGGCGAGGCCGGAGCTGCCGGTGCGCCTCCTCCAACCAGGTGGCGAGCAAGCCCGCACCTTCGTCGCCGTTGAGCCCACCCAGTTCCAGCGTGTCCGCTCCGCGAGCTACCAGCGCTGCGAGCGTGCCGCCCGGGCGGGTGGAGAGGACCATGCGCACGCCGGGCGGCAGGAGGGGCGGCACCCAGGCGAGGCGCCGGGCCGAGCCGGTGAGCTGATCGACGGCGTCGATCAGGACCACGACCGGACTGCTCGCCCCGGCGGCGGCAAGGTGCCGTCGAAAGTCGGCACCGAGCGTGCCGAGGTCGCCCGGCTCACCCGGCGCTCTCGGGGCGGCGCCGGATTCACCCGGCGTCCGGCGTGCCAGCTCCCGGCAGAGGTCGCCGAGCAGCGCCCGTCCGTCCGAAGAACGAGGCGTGACGCCGACGAAACGAGCGACCACCACCCGCGCCCCGCCGCCTGCCTCAGCCCGCCCGAGCACCTCCGCCAGCAGCGCCGACTTGCCGCTCCCACCCACACCCTGCACGACAAGCGGGCGTGCGTCATCGCTGTTCAGGTACGCGGCGATTCGCCGCAACTCCTCCTCGCGACCGGTGAAGCTCCGCCTGCGCTTGGCCGCGAACCTCCGGTGCGCCTCGACCTCGGCATCCACCCCTTCACCGTCCGGAGCGCCGGCCGCCGCCGTCGGATGCGTCAGCTCCTCGGTGATCGAGCGCTCGAGCCCGCATCTCACGGCACGGGCGAAGTCGTCGGCGTAAGCCTCGTCGAGACGAGGGTCGTCCACCCCCCAAGCCACCGACAGGTCGAGGACTTGCGCGCCGGGAAGGCGCGCCCTGACGCGACCGACGAGGTCAGCCGCTGGCCTCGGGTCCTCGTCAAAGAACCTGCGGCGCACCGAGTCGGCATCGGCGGCGCTCCCCGGCGCTTCGGTGATGCTGCGGACGACGCACAGCGCGGCGTCCGGGGCCGCCGCTTGCAGCGCACCGGCAGCGATCTCCTGCTCGGTGGCTGATGCCGTGTAGGCCAGCGACTCGCCATCGGTCAACTCGATCGCCCGCGCCGCGGTCCGGAGGATCCGGGCGAGGCGTGACTCGACCCAAGCCCAGCTCGTTGCATCCACGTACGGGCCGGAGCGACGACGGAGGCGGTACTCGGCCGGCACGGCGTTGTCGTCGCGCTCGTACCACGATTCGACGAGAGCGGCACAGCGCGCCCGGCCGGCGAGGACGCTGCCGATCGCCTCGTAGGTCGAAGCCGGTATGGACGGCGGAGGTGGCCGCCACCCGTACCGGTTGCCCAGCAGCACAAGGAAGTTCGGCCGCGGGGTCACCTCACGGCACCGCTCGATCTCCTCCAGGCAGATGGGCACGGTCTGCTGGTCGAGCGCCGCCTCCTCGCTCACGCCCCATCGAAGGTCGACCGCCTGGAACCTGGCGCCGTGAGCCAGGCAGAGGGTGCGGAGGGACGGCCACACCTCCCTGCGCAGCACCTCCCGTTCGAAGGCGAAGTCGTCGAAGGTGGAGCTGACGAACACCCGGAAGGTCGTGACCGGACCACCGGCGTGCCGAGTGGGCGGCTGCACGGGCGGCACAGTGGGCGGCTGCACGGGCGGCACAGTGGGTGTCGGCGCCGGCGGGCGTGCGGACGCGTCGAGGAGGGCGCGTGCGACGTCCCGCGGTGCCACGAGAGTGTGGCCCTCTTCGACGGCTTCGACGCTGGCGAGCGACACGACGTCGGCTCGCGTCAGGCTCTTCGACGCCGCCGCCCCACCCGAGTCGAGCACGGCATCGAGATCGCCCGGCGCGACGTGGACGTCGGCCAGACCCTCCCTGGCGACTTCTGCCAGCGCGGCGACCCAGTCGTGAAGCGGGGCGGCCGAACCGACGCGTCGCTCGAGAAGGCCGAGGACCTCCACCGCCCGGAAGCTCAGGCCGACCTCGCTCACGATGCCCGCTTCGCCTTGTCCGCAGTGCCCGCCTGCTCAGCGGCAGGCGGACGGCGCCGGACCTCGAGGCCAACCTGCGCGAGCAGCTCGGGCATGCGCCGGACGAAGACCCGGTCCATGTCCCGGACCTCCTCTGGAAGGTGCTCCCACTCCACGAGGTAGGGGCTCGTGCGCACGGAGGGATCGCGCTCGCTCCCCCACCGCCAGCCTGCCAGCAGCCGCTCGGAGGCCCACCGCCCGTGCTCGGCTGCAGCCATGCGCTCGACCTCGTCGGGCAGGAGCTCGGCCACGGACACCGTCCCGGGCCTCACCGCTGCCACCTCGTAGCCGGCGACGGCGAGGAGTCCGGCGTAGTGCCGGGCCTGGTCCCGGTTCGACTCCTGCAGATCTGCGGGGAGGTCGTCCCACGCTCGAAGCGACGGGTCGGACGTCGTGGCATGGGCGGTCTCACGCACGTACGTCTGATGGATCGCCTGCGCCACACTCTCGGTGGTGCTCGCGTCGAGGCGACCTTCGACGCGGGTCAGGAAGGCGTGCACGACGTCGGGGTCTGGCGGCAGCGGGATGACGCGTGCGTGGCGTGCCCACAACGGGTCGGCGAGGAGGCGCGCCGCCTCTCGGCCGCTGCCCTCCACGAGTCCGACGGCGGCGCCGAGCGAGGCGGCAAGCCGGTACTCGGCGGCTGCGACCGGACCACCGTTGATGCCGAGGAGCCGGACATCTGCCGGGTCGACGCCGGCAGCGAGCAAGTCGTTCCACGCCCGCAACGACTCCGACGGGCTGAAGGAGGCGCCGCCGGTGAGGCGCAGCTCGTCGTAGCGATCGTCCACCTCCGCGCCGGCTGGAAGCTGCCGCGGCAGGTAGCCGACAAGGCAGAAGCGGGCTCCGGCGCTCCTGCGAGCTCCGGCCGCGAGCCCGCTCACGCCCTGGCGCGTCCCACCGGCCAGGACGGTCCCGCCGAAGCCGCACAAACCGGTCGTGAGCAGACGTTCGTAGGTTCGCAGCTCAGCTTCGAGATCAGGGGCCGTCCCGCCGGCGAGCATCACAACGGGTTGCGACACCGTGCTGCGAGAAGGGTCGGCACCGAGCAGGTCGGGAGCCAATCGGGCGGCACGCCCGAGGACGAGCAGCTCCCGCGCCCACGCGACTCCCTCGCCGCCGAGCCCGGACCGGCGCATCGTCTCGAGCGAGGCCAGCGTCTCCTCGAGCGGCCCGGCGGTGCTGCACGTGCACAGACCGAGCGCAAAAGCGTCGAAGGCCTCGTATGGCTCGTCGGCAAGCAGGTGGAGTCGACCGAGGTGGAACAGCGCCTCCGGCAGGTTCACGCCGAGGCGAGCGTGCAGTCGGCACCGTTCCATGGCCGGCCGACAGAGCGGCTGCAGCAGCGGCAGCGCGTCCGTGCTCACCTCCCGCGCGAGCTCGAGGTCGAGCAGGTCCCCGAGCGCCCCGTAGTCGGCCGCATCGAGCGCGAGCGCGCGAAGGATCCAGCTGCGCGCGATGTCGTCGTCGACTCCTCTCCAGGTCCGCGCGAGCAGCGTCAGGGAGTCGCGGTCGGCCGGATCGAGCTCCAACGCCTGCTCCAGCAGCACCTGACCGGAGCGGTACGCCCCGCCGGCCCGGTCACCCTCGTGCAGGCGGCAGAGGGCAAGGCCGAGCGTGCGCCGCAGTTCCCGGTCCACGGGTGAAGGCGCTCGACTCGACACGAGCGGCTCGAATTCGTCCACGACGCCCTGCCAGTCCTCGAGCCGGGCCGACAGCTCGGCGCTCCGGTTCGCGAGGGCGAGGTCGTCCGGGCATGCGTTTCGGACTGCGTCGACGAGGGCGCGCTCGTCGCGCAGTTGGGCTTCGGTCAGGTAGCGGCCCGCTGCAGTCGCGTAGGCGCGCATCTCCGCCCGCAGGCGCTCGAACTCCCGGTCCACCTCCTCGAGCTCTGCCGCGATCACCGCGACCTCTCGCTCGACGTGCTCGGGGATCGGCACTGCATCCTTGTACGTCAGGTCGTGGGCGAAGTCGGCCCAGGCATGCTGGACCGTGGTGTGCAGCTGGATCTCGGCCTTCAGCCGGTGATGCACGCCGCACGCGGCGCAGCCGAAACCGGCGACCTCGAGGGCAACCGGCTTACCCACAGGCACGGGCACGTCATGATGCAACGACGCCACGTAGTGGACCGATCGGTAGCCGAACTGGGAGGGCTCGAGTCGCGAGGCGACGTCGACGCTGTTCTCCCAGTCGACCTCGAACAGGGACTGGACGGCAGCACCGACGGCAGCCAGCTCGTCGAGGGTCTGCACGATCACCCGCGCGCCACAGAGGTCGGTGAGCTGGTGCGCCGGCACGGGGTGGCGTGCCCGCTTGCGAAGGCACTTCTCGGCGAAGCTCGCAACCGACTTCACCCGCACCTGCACGATCGCGAGCGGGGCGAGGCGCTCCACGGCTCCTCGGAGCTCTCGCTCGACCACGTCCGCAAGGTCCTGATACGCCGGCCGCAACCGCTCGTACTCGGCGACCTGCTCGTTCAGCCATGCGCGGGTGACGTCAGCGCTCATCGGGCACCTCGATCGCCTTAAGTGCCTCGATCGCCTCGAGCGCTCCGGTGGCAAAGGAGCCTGGCGGAAGCGACCCGGGCCGGGCCCACAGGTAGTCGGAGTGCTCCGGCGACAGCTGCACCGCGCCGCTGCGGTATCGGGAGGCGAAGGTCACCGACGTGACCCAGACTGCGCCCCGCCAGAAGTGCGAGACGAGGATGACCCCGCCCGGGACGACCGTGAGCCCCGTCTCTTCGCGGGTCTCGCGCGCGACGGCGTCGACGAGCTGCTCCCCGACCTCCACCTTGCCGCCGGGCAGGTCCCAGCATCCCGGCTCCCACTCCGCCTCGGCGGCACGGCGCAGCAGCAACAGGGCACCATCTTCACGGCGCACGACGGCCCTGCCGGTGACACCGAGGCACTGCGCCGGGCTCGACACGCTGCTGGAGCGTGTCTC
>JAJYGW010000135.1 GCA_021790615.1 Actinomycetes bacterium
CCGAGCGCCTGCAGCGGCTCGGCGACGATGTCGCGCACGCGCATGCGCGGATCGAGCGAGCCCAGCGGGTCCTGGAAGACGACCTGCACCTCGCGTCGCATCTCTCGCAGCTCGCGCTCGGGACGGTCGTCGATGCGTACGGCCCTGAAGCGCACTTCCCCACTCGTCGGGCGGTCGAGGGCGAGCAGGATGCGCGCGAGCGTGGACTTCCCGGACCCCGATTCGCCGACGATCCCGAGGACGTCTCCTTCCCGGAGGACGAGATCGACCCCGTCGAGCGCACGGATCTCCCCCGCTGACGGCTCCCCTCCCTGGCGCGCGAGCGCCGCGCGGTACACCTTCACGAGGTTCCGGCACTCGAGGATCGGGGCAGCGCCATCGTCGCCCGAAGCGACGAGCTGGACAGGACGACCACCTGTTTCCGACCCCCCTGGCGCCGCAGGCCCGGCGAGGCCCGGCTCGGCGAGCGCCGCAGGCCCGGCGAGGCCTGGCTCGGCGAGCGCCGCAGGCCCGGCGAGACCTCGCTCGAGGACGTCGTCATCTCGCCCAGCCGGTCCGCTCGGCCCGTGCACCCGGAGGAGCCCAGCGGGTGCTGGCAGCGGATGCCAGCACGCGACGTCGTGACCGGCCTCGGCAGCCTCCAACCCAGGCTCCTCCAGGCACTTCTCACTCGCCCGTCCGCAGCGTGTGCGGAACGGGCAGCCGGAGAGCCGGCTCGCCGCGGCGGCGCCCGGCGCGGTCCCCGGGATGGTCGGCAGCACCTGCAGCCGTCTGGCGGTCGCGCTCCACACTCCCCCGAGCGATGCGCTCGTGGCCACGAGGCCGGCGGTGTAGGGATGGCGCGGGTGCGCGAGGATGTCGCCGACCGCCGCCCGCTCCACCACCCGGCCGCAGTACATCACCACGACCTGCTCGCAGATGCCGGAGACGACCGCGAGATCGTGACTGATGAGGAGCAGCGCCATGCGCTCCTCGCGAACCAAGCCGCCCAAGAGCCGCAGCACCCGGTCCTGGACCGTCACGTCGAGCGCGGTCGTCGGCTCGTCGGCGAGGAGCAGGACCGGATGGTTGGCGATCGCCATCGCGAGGACGACCCGCTGGCGCTGGCCGCCGGAGAGCTCGTGAGGGTAGGCGCGAAGGACTGCACGCGGGTCGTGAATCTCCACACGTGCGAGCAAGCGTGCAGCCTCCTCCTTCGCCGATGCACTCGGGAGCGTCCCGTGGATCGTGAGGCTCTCGGCGATCTGCTTGCCCACGCGCATGAGCGGGTTGAGCGCGGACATGGGCTCTTGGAACACCATGGCGACACGGCTGCCTCTCAGCCGGCAGCGCGCCCGCTCCGAGACACGTGCAAGGTCGCAGTCCTCGAATCGGATGCTGCCCGTCGACGAGATGCCCCGCGGGAGCAGCTGGATCACCCCGAGCGCGGTCAGCGACTTGCCGCTTCCGGACTCTCCGATGAGCCCGACGCGCTCACCCGCGCCAAGCGACAGGTCGATGCCATCCACGAGGCGAACGTCACCTGACGAGATGACCAGGTCCTCGACGTCGAGAAGGCTCATCAGCGATCGCGGCGCCTCGGATCGAACACGTCGCGCAGGCCGTCACCGAGGAGGTTGAAGCCGAGCACGCATAGCGCGATCGCCGCCGCGGGCCACACCGAGAGCAGGGGATCTGTGCTCATGTAACGCTGCGCCTCTTCGAGCATGAGGCCCCAGGAGGCAGAAGGAGGCGGGGCCCCGAGCCCCAGGTAGGTCAGGGCGGCGTCCGCGAGCACCGCGACCGAGAGCAGGAGGGTCATCTGGGTGATGAGGAGCGGCGCGATGTTCGGCAAGACGTGGCGGCGCATGATCCTCGTCCGCGAGACACCGCAGGCGCGCGCCGCTGAGACATAGTCCAGGCTCAGGACCCCGAGCGCGCCGCTGCGGGTGACCCGGGCGAAGACCGGGATGAACGCGAGGGTAACTGCACCCATGACCGTCAGCGTCGATCCTCCGAAGTCGGTGGCGAGCACGACGGCGACGAGCAGCGCCGGGAAGGCGTAGACGAGGTCGGCCAGCCGCAGCACCAGCTGACCAGCGGCTCCTCCCCGCTGCGCAGCGAAGAGCCCTGCGGGGACTCCGACAGCACCGGCCACGAGTACCGAGACCACCCCCGCGTACAAGGTGACGTCCGTCCCGCTCATGAGCCTGCTCAGGACGTCGCGCCCGTACTGGTCGGTGCCGAAGAGGTGCTGCGCGCTCGGGCGGGCGAAGGTCGCAGCCATGTTGATCGCAAGAGGGTTGTACGGCGTCCACAGCGAAGAGACGATCGCGACCGCGACCACCGCCGCCGCGATCGACGACCCGACGACCGCCGAGGGGCTGTGGCGCCAGCGGTGCCAGAGGCTCCACTCACCCGTGGCGCCCTCGTCAGGCGCAAGCTCGGCCCCGCTGGCCGCATCGAGGTCCACTGGCAGGAAGGCGGTCACAGCTCCCGCGCGATCCGTGGGTCGAGGTAGTGGTACAGGATGTCGACCACGAAGTTGACGACCAGTACCACCGCGGCGATGAGCAGGACGATGTCTTCCACCACAATGAGGTCCCGGTTCTCCACGGATTGGAGGAGGAGGGTCCCCATCCCAGGGAGCGTGAAGACGTTCTCGACGATCACCGCGCCGACCACGAGTCCCGCGAGCTCGAGCCCGAGCACCGTGAGCACCGGCACGGCCACGTTGCGCAGCCCGTGGCGGACCAGGGCCCTGGTCGGCGTGAGTCCTTTCGCCCTCGCGGTGCGCAGGTAGTCGGAGTAGAGCACGTCGAGCACTGCGGTGCGAACGTAGCGGCCCACGATCGCCCCCTCCACCACACCGAGCGCGACGGCCGGCAACACCAGGGATCGCAGCGCACCGGCGGGATCCGACCAGCCTGTGAAGCCCCCGGTCGGCAGGAGGCGTAGCTCCACGCCCGCAACGATGATGAGCAGGATCCCGAGCACGAAGCTCGGGACCGCGATCCCGATCTGGTTCAGCATGGAGGCGACCACCCCACTGACTCGCCGAGACCGGACAGCAGAGAACACCCCCAGCGGCACGGCGACCACCATGCCGACGAACAGGCCGAGGCCGACCAGCGGCCCCGTCACCTCGAGCGCGCCGGCGAGCTCGCTCGCGATCGGCTGGCCCGAGATGTACGACGTGCCGAGGTGCCCCGTGACGAGGCCACCGATCCATTCGACGTACTGGCGCCAGATCGGCTTGTCGAGCCCGAGCTTGTCGGTGAGCGCGCGCACCGCGCTCGGCGTCGCCTGGGTTCCCAAGATGACGTCAGCAGGCTTCCCCGGCAGGACTGCCAGCACGACGAAGACGATCACCGAGGCGGCGACCAGCGTCGCGGCGAACAGGGCTGCTCGGCGCAGGAGGTACCGGGTCAGCGCCTCCTCCTCCGTGCCGGGGGCGTCAGGGGGTGAAGCCGAGACGGCGCTCCTGGGCGCCGAGCTTCCCTCCGATCTGTAGGGCCGAGAGCTGGAACGACTCGGACAACGACCCGTGAGGAAGGCCGACGATGTCCCGCTTGGCCGCCGTGATCTCTGGCAGGTTGAAGAACCATACGTTCACCGCCTGGTGGGCGATCAGCGTCTCCGCTTTCTCGTAGTCCGACACCCATTGCGCATGCGTGGGCGCCTCGTTGCCTTTCGTGAGCAGCGCTGTGACCACTCGGGTGTCTGCATAGTGCCAGTAGTACTTCGGGTTCGTGTAGTTGGAGATGTCTCGTGCCTCTGCGTGGTCGATGATCGTCGACTGGAAGTCGCCGGCCTCGAACACCTGGCTGAGCCACAGTGGCCACTGGATGTTCGACAGTGTGACATCGATCCCTACCTGCTTCAGCTCGGCTGCCACCACAGGACCGTCCGCCTTGGCGTACGGGTACGGCGGCAGGACGAGCTTCAACGAGAAGCCATGCGGATAGCCTGCCTCGGCGAGGAGCTTCCTGGCCTTCTTGACGCTGTGCGGGTAGAGATGCGCGAGCTTCGCCAAGAAGTACGGGTCGCCGGGCACCGAGTCGCTGCCGATGATCCTCCCGTGGCCCGCCTCGGCGGCCTGGTCCATCGCCTTCTTTGTCAGGGCATAGGAGATGGCCTGGCGCACGAGCCGCTTTCTAAGTGGCCCGTACGCGTCGTTCAAGGTGAGCTGGACCTTCCCGCTCGTCGGTCCGATGTCGACCTTGAAACCGGCGGACTTGAGCGAGGAGACGCTCTGGGGGACCGGAAGGTTGTCGACGATGTCGATCTGACCGCCTCGCAATGCCGAGATCTCGGCGTTCGGTGTCGAGAAGTACCGGAACTCCACCTTGGCCACCTTCGGCTCAGCCCCCCAGTAGTGCGGGTTGCGCACGAGGGTGACGCTGTAGTTGGGCACGTAGCCTGTGAAGGCGAAGGGGCCGGTCCCCACCGGGTGCGTCGCGATGGAGCCGACAGCAGTTGGGTCGAGGATCTCGCCGTTGCTGTAGGCGGCCAGCGTGTAGAGCCATTGCCAGTCGCGATGGGCGAGGGTGACCACGACCTTGTCGGACCCCGAGGTGGCCGCGGACTTCACGAGACCTGTCCAAAGGTCCTTGTACGGGTACTGAGAGCCCGGCGCGACGACCCTGTCGATGCTGTAGACGACGTCGGAGGGGGTGAGCGGGTCGCCGTTCGTGAACGTCACGCCGCTGCGCAACGTAAAGGTGTAGACGGTGCCTGTCTTGGAGATGGTCCACGTGGACGCCAGCACGGGCACGATCTTGCCGTTGGGCGCGAGCTGGGCCAGGTGCTGGTAGACGTTGTAGTCGAACACCTCGTCGATCGCCGCGGCGGCGTTCGAGGTGGGGTCGAGCGAGGGCGGGGCGACCGAGGATCCGATCACGATGCTCGAGTCGTTGGCCGCCTTGCTGCCAGCCGACGCCGGTGCTGCGGCCCATAGGATCGCTGCGACGGCTGCACTCGCGGCCGCGCCGAGGCGGCCGAGCCGGACCAGGGTCCCGCGACGCCGACTGCCTCTTTCCTCCATGCGCTCCCTCCCCGATGCCCCTCGCCGCCAGCGCACGCACGTGGCACCACAAGCGACGTCACACGTTCGAAACGTTGTACAGGAGGTGGTGCCGGAAGTCAACTGGGTAGCCTGGTCGGACAATCAGCCAAGCGCGCACGGTTCAAGAAAGAGCTTCACCGCGACGCAGTCCTCCGGCGGGAGCAGCGCGCCGTAATACTCGAAGAGGTTCTCTCGAGCGATGCGGCCCGCGCGCGGTGCGTCTTTGGCGCGGATGGCGTCGAGCACGTCGGCGTGGTGGTGGAAGCTCAGCTCCATCATGGAGGTGTCCCCCTGCGAAGCCTCGATCTTCGAAGCGACCAGGTCGACCACGACCTCTCGCACGACGCCGTTCAACAGCTCGATGAGCGCGTTCGTGCTGACCTGGGCCACGAGCCCGTGAAAGCGCACGCCGGCGGCGCTGAAGGCCTCGTGACCCGCGACCATCGCCGCTCGCATGTCCTCGAGCGCCGCCTCCATCGCCACGAGGTCCTCCTCGGTCCGCAAGCGCGCAGCGAGCATGTTCGCCGAGCTTTCCATGAGCATGCGAAAGTGGATGAGGTCGGCCAGCCGAATCCGCCGCCCCATCACCAAGCGGTCGACCATCTTGCGCAGGGCGACGGTGGAGAGGCCGAGCACCTCCGCACCGTTCGGGTTGCCCGGCCGCGACCTGATGAGCCCATTGCTCTCGAGCACGCGCATCGCCTCGCGCACCGTCGAGCGGCTCACCGAGAACTGCGACATCATCTCTCGCTCGCTCGGGAGGAAGTCGCCGCCTCTCAGACGACCCTCGACGATGGCCTCTTCGATCTGCTCGACGATGCGCTCGTAGGAGCGCACGGGACGAATGGGCCGGAAGCTGACCTCGTCGTGTCCCTCGAGCGTCGCCGAGCGCGGCGTCAGCCCGAAGCCGTCAGCGCTGTGCGGGCGGTCTCGCACCCCACCGGTCACCTCCTTCGCCCCCCCTCGCGTGGGCCTGGCGGACGGGCGTGTCGTGACGGCGCGCACGCCGGCTCGCTGACCGCAGATCTCACGATCACCACCGCCCACAGCGCCTTTGCCTGCCCCTGTCGTCGCCCTGCCGTCGCTCTACCCTCGGTTCGGTGATGCGTAGCATACTGGCCGGACCATGACCACGGAAGGAAGAAAAGAGGTGCTCGTCCCACGGACCGCCCGCGACGTGGTGGTGCCCGAGAAGGAGGTGGTGGAGCTCGCCCAGGAGCTCGTCCGCTGTCGCTCGGTCTACGACCCCGAGCGCGGGACGAACGAAGCTTCTGCGGCGCGCCTGGTCGAGGCACGGATGCGGAGCTTCGGCTGGAGCGTCGAGGTGACCGAGGTCGCGCCCGGCCGACCGAACGTCATCGCCACCCTCCCCGTGCATGCTGCCGGGCGGACCCTCGCCTTCGAGGGTCATCTCGACGTGGTGACCGCGGGGGACGAAGCGCGCTGGTCCGTCGGCCCCTTCAGCGGCGAGATCGTGGGGGAACGCCTCTACGGCCGGGGAGCTGCGGACATGAGGGCCGGCGTCGCCGCCATGATCTACGGCGCCCGCGCCCTCGAGCTCGCCGGGCCGTTCCACGGCACCGTGAAGGTGTGCGCCCTCGTCGACGAGGAGGGCGTGATGACCGGCGCGAAGCATGCCGCCGCCTCGGGTGCGCTCGACACGGTCACAGCGATGATCGTCTGCGAGCCCGAGGGCGACGAGGTCTGCCCCAGCTCGAAGGGCGCGATCAGGCTTCGCCTGGAGGTGTCCGGCACGATGGCCCACGGCGCGATGCCCGAGCTCGGGCGCAGCCCGCTCCCTGTCCTCGCAGCGTGCGTCGAGCGCCTTCACCAGGTCCAAGGACGTCTCCAGGAGACCCACGGCTCTCATCTTCGACTCGGCAGCGTGTACCTGACCCCGACCGCCCTCGTGGCCGGCTCGGCCCAGCAGATGAACGTCATCCCTGCAGCCGGGAGCCTCTTCATCGACGTCCGCACGATTCCGGGTGTCGACCATCCATCGCTCGTCGACGAGCTGTCCCGTGTGTTCGCCGAGATCGCGCGGGGGAACGGGACGCACGCCGTGCTCGAGGTCATCGACGACCGGCCGCCGGTCGACACGCCGGTGGACGACCCCGTCGTCCGGTGCCTCGTCGACGCGCACGAGCTCGAGACGGGCTCGCGACCCGCCATCGGAGGCGTGCCGGGCACCACCGACGGCACGGTCTTCAACAGGGAGCTCGGGGTGCCGACCGTCGTCTACGGGCCAGGAGACAAGTGGATCGCCCATCAAGTCGACGAGTTCGTGCAGGTCGACGACATCATCCGATACGCACGCACCTACGCGCGTGCCGCGCGCCAGTTCCTGGCGGTGCGCTGAGATGGTCGTCCATGCGGGGATCCACAACGACCTGCGCGACGTGCCAGGGGTGCGGGTAGGCCACGCCCAGCGCACCCAGCACCGATGGCTGAGCGGGGTGACCGTGGTGCTCCCGCCGCCCGCCGGCGCGACGTGCGGGGTCGACGTCCGCGGCGGCGCCCCGGGCACGAGGGAGACCGACCTCCTCGACCCGCGCAACACGGTGGAGCGCGTCCATGGGATCGTCCTGACCGGCGGCAGCGCCTACGGGCTCGCTGCTGCCGACGGCGTGGTCCGTGCGCTCGGTGACGCGCGGATCGGCTTCCCGGTCGGCGAGGCCCCCCACGAGGTGGTCCCGATCGTCCCGGCCGCCGTGATCTTCGATCTCGGACGCGGTGGGGACTTCACGATGCGGCCTGACGCCGAGGTCGGCCGTGAGGCCTATCTCGCAGCGGTCGCCGCCACCCCTCATGGCCCGCTGCAGGGCTGTGTCGGCGCAGGCACCGGGGCATGCGCGGGCCGTCTGAAAGGCGGCGTGGGCTCCGCGAGCGCCGTCTTGGACGACGGCACGACGGTCGCCGCGCTGATGGTGGTGAACTCCCACGGCACGACCGTCGACCCCTCGACCGGCGCGCTCCTCGGCGCGCGCTTCGGCCTGAGGTCAGAGTTCGGCACATTGCGACCGATCCCGGCGACTGACGACGCGGGAGGCCCGCCGCCCGGCGCGCTCAACACGACGATCGGGGTCGTCGCGACCGATGTCGCGCTCACCAAGGCGCAGTGCGCCAAGCTGGCGGGCGTCGCGCACGACGGGATCGCACGCGCCGTTCACCCGGCCCACAGCCCCTACGACGGCGACACCGTCTTCGCGATGGCGACCGGCTCACGTGCCGGCAGCGTCGAGCTCGCGTCCTTCTACACCCTTGTCGAGGCTGCTGCGGACTGCGTCACCCGGTCCATCGCGCACGCGATGCTCCACGCCCGCTCGGTCAAGACCGACGCCGGCCACTGGCCCGCGTACAGGGACGTCCATCTCGAGACGGAGGCACCGTGAGCGCGCCGATCCACCCGCTCCCGTTCCCTCCGGGGCTCCCGATCGGAGACGGCTGGGACGTCTCGGGCCCCACGACGCCCGTGCTCTTCCCTTTCGACAAGGCGCAGATCGCCGAAGCGCCGGCCGGCTCCGTGACGCAGGCGACGCGGGCAATCGACGCGGCGGCGGGTGTCGAAGCGGCGACCGCGGCCCTTCCCTCCCACGTGCGGCGCTCGGTGCTCTTCGAGGCAGCCACCCGCATCGCACGGACACGGCGAGCCTTCGAGGACCTCCTCGTGCTCGAGACGGGCAAGCCGCTCGTCGACTGCCGCACCGAGGTCTCGCGTGCCGTCGCCACGCTGCAGTCCGCTGCCGAGGAGGTCGCGCGGATCCACGGTGAGACGGTCCCCCTCGACCTTCTCCCCTCGGGCGAGGGGCTCTTCGGCTTCTGGACCCGCGTGCCGATCGGCACCGTGGTAGGGATCACCGGCTTCAACTACCCGCTCCTGCTCTCCGCCCACAAGATCGCCCCGGCGATCGCCGCGGGCTGCCCTGTCGT
>JAJYGW010000377.1 GCA_021790615.1 Actinomycetes bacterium
GAGCAGAACTCCGGCGAGGACGAGTCCCACCGTGGACACCGCAGCGTTCGCCGCGGCGACCGACGCCGCGTTCACCTCGCGAAAGGCGCGCTGGAGGAGACCCTGGGCCACTGCGCTCAGGGCGATCAGCCCCCAGATGTCGGGCGTCTCGAGCAGGGCGACCAGGGTTGCCAGGTGGAGGCCCTCGTGAGCGAAGCGGTCACCGATCTCCTTGGTGTAGATCGCGGTGGCGGTGAAGAGGATGCCAACCGCCGCGCCGTAGCCTGGGGCCCTGGCGAGGAGCGCCAGGGCGAGGGCGGCACCGAGCGCGATCCCACCCACCGCGAGCAGGGTGAGGTTGCCGAGCGGCTGGTGGACCGCTACGGGAACCGCGGTGGCCGCAGCGAGGCCCGCTCCACCAAGGGCGAGAACGACGCCGAGGAGCTCGGCGCGGTCGAAGGTCTCGCCCAGCCAGCGGATGCCCACACCGACGAGCAGGGACTTGCCGGCGCTGCGCAGGGGGGCCACCGCGGCGAGGGGCGCGAGCACCAAGGCGGCGGCCTCTGCCACCCATGCCACTACGCTGACCAGCAGTGCCGCGCACCACCACGGACGCCGGATCAGCGTGAGCAACAGCCGCAGCGGTCCCGGGTTGCCGGCAACGGTCAGGCCTTCTCGCTTCTGCAGCCCCGCCGCTCCCGTGTTCGCGAGTCCGGAGAGCACTGCGAGCAGGCAGCCTGCAAGGAACATGTGCTGACTCCATCGACCGAGCGGAGGAAACGGCGGCGATGCTAACGACACCGCTCCCGGCGCGCGTCCTGATCCTGAGCGCCGACATGGGTGAGGGCCACAACGCAGCTGCTCGCGCGCTCACGGAGGTGATGGAGGAGATCTGGCCCGGCGTGAGGGTGGAACAGCTCGACACCGTCGAGCTCCGGGGCTCGGTCTTCGCGCGCCTGACCCGGTGGCTCTACGAGTTCCAGCTCCGCGCCTTCCCCTGGAGCTACCAGCTCTTCTACGACGTGCTGTGTCGCTCCGACGCCTTTGCCCGACCGCTCAAGACGGTGACCAGCTGGTTCTTCGGCCAGCAGCTCGAGCGACGGCTCGCAGGTCGGCGGTTCGACGTCATCATCTCGACCTACCCGCTCGGCTCGGGGGCGCTCGACTGGCTACGACGCAAGCGCGGGCTCACCACGCCGACAGCCACCTTCATCCCTGCCTTCCACGTGCATCCCTGGTGGGCCTACGCGGGGATCGACCTCCACTTCGTGATGTACGCCGACGCGGCACGCGACGCTCGGACGCCCGGGGTCGAGACCGGGATGCGCGTCGGAGCGCCCATGGTCCGGCGTGGCTTCGGCGGGCTCGAGAGGGCCGACGCCCGTCGTGCCCTTGCACTCGGGGAGGACGAGCTCGTCCTCCTCGTGACGGGCGGGGCCTGGGGTCTCGGCGGCCAGGCGGACGCGGTGGCGGCGCTGGTGGCGATCGAGCCCCCGGTGACCACGATCGTGGTGTGCGGGCGCAACGAGGAGCTCCGGCGCGACCTCGAAGCGCTCGATGCGCCGCCGAAGCGGCTTCGGGTGCTCGGTTTCGTCGACGACATGCCGCAGCTCATGGCGGCCTCCGACGTGGTCGTGACGAACGGGGCCGGCGTGACGGTGCTCGAGGCGCTGCGCTCAGCTCGACCAGTGATCGCCTTCAACCCCCTGGCAGGACATGGACGGGCTGCGACCGCCGTCATGGTTGGGCTCGGGCTCGCGATCGTCTGCGATGGCGTCGACGACCTCGTGCGGGCCGTCACCGATCTCGTCACCGACCCGGCGCTGATGGCCCGGTTCGCGAAGGCCGGTGAGGGGTTCGTCGAGGGGAAGGACCTGCGCCGTGACCTCGGGATCGTCCAGGAGCTGTTCGCCGCGCGCCTCGGCCAACGGGTCTGAGTCGGGCTGCTCCTCGGCCAGCCGCTCCGCCACTGACTGCTGCGGGACGGGCTGCTCCGCGGCCGGCCCTCCCTGGGCCAGCCCGTCCGCCTCTGGCTGCTCCGGAGCGCCGAGCTCGCAGAGTACGCCCGCCACTCGGACTGCCAGGCGTGAGGCATTCCATGCCGAGCCCTGGGTCGTGATCCCGAGCGCGAGCGAGCGCCCCCACTGCATGGCACCGACGGACAGGTGTACGTCGGGGGCGAGCGGGAGAATGGGATAGGTGCGCACGAGCCGGGCGCCGCTGAACACCGGTGGCGAGACGGGTCCGGGGAGGGTCGAGACGATGAGGTCGAAGAAGCGCCCGCGGTAGGTCGCCCGCGACGCCCAGCCGTGTACCCGTGTCGGCAGCAGCCAGCCGAGCCACCGCATCACGGCCTCGGCAGCCGCTGGTTGGCCCGACTCGCGGGCGAAACTCGCCGCAGCCCGGACCGCCACTCGCCGCTCGCCGGCGCGCATGTCCCCGATCGGGAGGCGCACGGGAAAGGCCGTCGTCCAGTTGCCCGGGCCACGGCCCGGCTCGGCGCGGCGCGTGGTGAGGGGGACCATGGCGACGACCGAGGCGTCCCTCGGCGCCGGTGGCCGGAGCTCGCGCTCCCCCGACAGCGCCTCGGCGAGCGCAGCCAGGACCAGCTCGCTCGTCGAGAGGCCAGTGGCCCGCTTCGCACGGCGGAGCGTCGCGAGCGACAACTCCGCCGTCCCGAAGTGACTCCCCCCCTCGCCCGGATACTGCTCCGGGGCTGCCTTGCACGCCGGGGCGGTCGCCACCCACTGCCCGCGTACCCGTGCGAGGTGCCAGAGCCCCCCGCCAACCAGCACCGCACCGGTGCGCCCCCGTCGCGCCTCCGCCCCCCGAGCGCGTGGGCCTACGCCGCGCCCGGGCTCGCCGGACTGCGACGCAGGCGTGCGAGGACGGGCATGTCGTGTTCCCCGGTCATCCATGAGGTGCATCGCGAGGGCCAGCACCCCGAGTCCGTCTGCCATCGCGTGGTGCATGCGGAGCAGCACGGCAGCCTGCGACCCCCCGAGCGAACCGTCGAGCCCCTGGAGCAGCTCCAGCCTCCAGAGCGGCCGATCCCTCGGGAGTGGTTCGGCCATGCGAGTGGCGACGAGCGCCTCGAGCGCCGACCGGTCGCCCGGTGCCGGCACGTCGAGATCGAGCACGTGGACGGCGAGATCCGCCGGCCCCTTGTCCTGCCACCGGGGCCGCCCGAACATCCCTCGGGGAGCGCTCGGCACCCATCGCAACCAGGGCAGCTCCTCGACTGCCCCTGCCACGATGGTCCGGACTGCGTCGAGGTCCATCCGGCCGCCGGGCAGATCGGCAGTGTCGAGCAGCGCGATTGCGCCAATGTGCTGGGGCACACCGGCTCGGTCCACGTGGAGGAAGAACGCATCCTGTGGTCGAAGGGGCTGCACGACGCCTCGCTGTCTCGGGCGGCCCGCCCCGGGCCGCGGGCCTTCCACCGTATCGACTCGCGCAGCGGAGCCCCGGCTCCTTCCGCGCCGTCGGGGCAGTCTCGACGCCGTCCGCGACTCGCCGCGCCCTGCCCCCCGACCTCCCGCTCCGAGTACGGGGCCTTTCCGAGTACGGGGCCTTTCCGAGTACGGGGGGGCCTCTCCCTGCGCCGACGAGGAGCGAAGGGGCTACGGTAGCCACCGCACGCCGATACCAGTCGTTCCTGACGATCGAGGAGGGTGCTCGTGCGGATCCTGCTGCGAAACCCAAACCGTGAGGTCGAGCTGGAGGGTCCGCTCTCGGTCCGCGAGGTGCTCCGGCGCGTGGGTGTGGCACCGGAGGGCGTGTTGGTCATCCGGGGTGACACCCTCCTCACGTCGGACGTCCGGCTCGAGGACGCCGACCGCGTCGAGGTGCGTCCGGTGATCTCCGGAGGCGCTGCGTGAGGTGCTCCCGCTGCCGGGACGCTGCCGTCCTCGAGCTGCGCCGCTACCGGGCCGCCTACTGCGGGACCTGCCTCGTGGCCCACTGCGAGCGCCAGGTCGAGCGAGCGATCGCGGAGCACGGGATGCTGGCCCGTGGCGAGCGGATCGGCGTGGCCGTCTCCGGCGGCAAGGACTCGCTTGCGCTCTGGGATCTCCTCGCGCGTGGGGGCTGGGAGACCGTGGGGATACACCTCCAGCTCGGCATCGGCGACTACAGCCGGCACTCTGCCGCGCTCACCCGCACCTTCGCGGCGGAGCGGGACCTCGAGCTCGTCGAGGTGGACCTCACCGAGGAGGTGGGGGCAGCGGTGCCGGCTCTCGTGGAGGGCGGCCAGCGCTCCCCCTGCGGCGCCTGCGGGCTCTCGAAGCGATACCTGCTCAACAAGGTGGCTCGAGAGGAGGGGCTTACGGTCCTCGCGACGGGGCACAACCTGGACGACGAAGCGGCCGTCCTCCTCGGGAACGTGCTCACCTGGTCGACGGGCGACCTGGGTCGCCAAGCACCCGTCCTACCGCACACGAGCGGCTTTGCCCGGCGGGTCAAGCCGCTCGTCCGCCTCTCCGAGCGGGAGACAGCTGCATACTGCGTGGTCCGAGCCATCGACTACGTCGTCGAGGAGTGCCCGATGGCTGCGGGGAACCGGCACCTTGCGCACAAGGCTGCGCTGGACGCGCTCGAGGCACGCTCGCCCGGGACCAAGGCGACCTTCTACCAGGGCTACCTCCGACAGGCGCTTCCCGTGTTCCATCCCATCGCGAAGCGGGACCTGGTGCTCGCGACCTGTGAGGACTGCGGCTCCCCGACGACGGGGACACGCTGCGCCTTCTGCAGGATGACGGAACGGACGCGCCGGCGCGCCAGCGAGCCCACACCCTCGGTGACGCCGCGCGCGCGCCGGCCTTCCCGTCTCCGGTCGAGCCCGGCTGCGGAGGCGCGCTGAGCGTGGCGGGCGGGCCGCCGCGGCCGGTCTGGGTGCTCGGTGCTGCCGCGGCCCTCCTCGGGCTCGCCTCGCTGCTCTCGGTCTGGCGTGGCGGGCAGGCTGCCCCGGTGCACCGCCCCCGGGGTCGGAGCCAACCCTTGCCGACCTTTGCGAGCGCGTGGCAGACCCTTTCGGAGGCAGGGACTGCCGAAGAGGACGTCGTGGTCTCCGTGGCCGGCCCAGGGGGGGTGGGCTCGACGAGCGGGAGCGGGACCCTGGTGCTCGGCGGCGGGAGCGCCGCGTTCACCGTCCAGGCCGGCGGGGTTGCGAGCGGTGCCCCGCTCTCCGTGCGGGTGATCGGCCCCTGGCTCTACGTCGATCCTGCACCGGCCGGGCTCGGGAGCCTGGCCGGTCTCGGGACCTGGTTCGCGATTCCCACAGCCGGCGTGACCGATCCCTCTGCCGTAGGTCTTCCGGCGTCCTGGCAGGGCGAGCTGGCACTGCTCACCCGCGTTGCGCTCCGGCCTGGCGCGCTGCTTCGATCGCTCGACGCTGCGGACCCGCTGCCGTTGCGCCGGAGCGGCCCCGCCACGATCCGTGAGCGGACCACGGTCGGGTACCTCGCCACGGTGAGTTCTGTGGCTCGATCGTCGAGCGCGGCGCGCGCGGTCGCGCGGCTCGGGACGCTCCTGTTGGACGGGACTCCTGCCGGGCCGATCAGCGCCGAGGTCTGGATCGGGCCGGACGGCCACCTCCGCCAGCTCCAGCTGCAAGCGCGCCCTCGCCAGGTCCAGGCCGGCTCGGGGCTCCCGGGGGGACCGCAGGGCGCCCCGGGAGAGCTGCGCTGGGGGTCGGCGCAGGTCACCCTCACGCTCGACTTCGCCTCCTTCGGCGTCCCGGTGACGGTCGCGCCGCCCGGACCGGCGTCGGTCGAGGTGCTCGAGCCGCTCAGCTGAGAGACGAGGCTTCCTCGTCCCCCCCCTCTCGGGTCACGGAACCTGCGAGGTCACGAAGGCTGCGAGGTGCTCGGACTGCGCGAGGCGGCTCGGCTCGTGCACGTACATCATGTGCCCGGCCTCATAGGGGTGGACCTCGATCTGCGCTCGGCGCTCGGGCGGGACGGCGAGGTGCGCGAGGACGTAGGCCGCCGCGTGGTACGGGGTGGCCGCGTCGTAGTACCCGGAGGCGACGTAGACCCGGAGGTGCGGCAGGACTCGGAGGGCCGTCGCGAGACTCGACGCGACGCTCACCGATCGCCCCTCGAACTCCGCATAGCTCCAGGGGTGGACCCGAGCCGTGAGGAGCTCGTAGGGGAGGTCCTGACGGTAGCCGAGCTCGCGCCGGAGGTAGTCGTTGATGCCCGCGGCATAGGGACCGGTCAGGGCGTCGTAGCTCGGGTCGTGGCTCGGGCGCTCCGCTGCTTGGTCCGCCTCGGGGCCGACGAAGCGGCCGTCGAGGCGTCCGATCACGAGCCCCCGATCACGCAGGAGCTCCGCGAAGAAACGCTGGTCCTCGACCCGAAGGTCCACGCGCTCGAGGTAGCGGGGGGCGAGGCCCGTGAGCGCCGCCAGGCGCTCCGTCAGGCTGGCGCGCTCCGCCGGCCCGAGGCGCGCACCGCGCCCCAGAGCCCAGAGGTAGTCCCGGTCCGCCAGCTCCTCCGCCGCCGCCCGCACCTCGTGGCCCGCCCGGTCACGAGACGCCACGCCGTGGTAGTGCGCCAGGCTTGCATAGGTGGGGAGGAACAGCGAGTAGGGCAGCTCGTTGCCCTCGAAGAAGTCCACCGTCGCCAGGTCGAGTACGGACGAGACGAGCATGATGCCGTTGACGTCCATCCCGAAGCGATCGTGGAGCTCACGTGCGAGGGCCGCCGCGCGGATCGTGCCGTAGGACTCCCCGATCAGGAACTTCGGGGATCCCCAGCGATCGTTTCGCGTCGTCCAGAGCCGGATGAGCTCCCCGATCGAGTCGAGGTCCCGTCGGAACCCGTGGTACTCGGCGGGCTTGGACCCCTCGACCACGCGGGAGAAGCCGGTGGAGACGGGATCGATGAAGACCAGGTCGGAGTGTGCGAGCAGGCTCTCGGCATTGTCGGTGAGCCGCCATGGCGGGGGCTCGGGTGATCCTGCATCACCCGCGAGGATGCGCCGGGGTCCGAGGAGCCCGAGGTGCAGCCATGCGCTCGAGGAGCCCGGTCCACCGTTGAAGGCGAAGGTGACCGGGCGCGTGTCCGGCCGGACGCCCGTCGCCACGTAGGAGGTGACGAAGAGCTCGGCCTTTGCCCGGTGGCCGCGAAAGACCCCGTCCTCGTGGACCTCCTCGCGCAGCACGAGTCGCCCGGTCGTCGCGGTGTAGCCGAGCCGCCCGCTCGCCGTCACCAGCTCTGCGTCGCGTGAGACCAGCTGGTCGACCGGTCGTTCGGCGTCGCCCGCCGCCTCGGTGGGGGCTGCGGGTTCCGACGGCTCGCTCTCGGCTGTGGGCACCTCGGCACCGTAGCAACGCAGGCGCAACTAGGCCACCAGGCGCGAGGCGGCGAAGTGCGACCACGTGTCCGCGTCGAGGGCGAGGAGCGAGGAGAGCACCAGGTCGGCGGCACCGACCAGGCGGCGGTCGAGGCGCGCGTCGGGCACCGCGATGCAGCGCATCCCGGCCGCCTTGGCAGCCGCGACCCCGGCAGGCGAGTCCTCGACGGCGACGCAGGCAGGTGGGGCGAGGCCGAGCCGGCCGAGGCAGCTCCGGTAGACCGCCGGGTCGGGCTTCCCTGCGACCTCCTCCTCTGCCGAGTGGTACAGCTCGAAGTCGCTCGCCAGGCCGAGCGTTGCGAGGACCGCCTCGATCAGTCGGGAGGACGAGGACGACGCGAGCGCCCGGCGAACCCCGGCTGCCTCCAGGAGGCCGAGCACCTCGCGAACGCCCGGGAGCGGCTCGCCACGCTCCTCGACGAGCTCGATGACGCGCGAGACCACGGCATCGGCCACGGCCTCCTGGCTCATGCCCCGCCAGGGCTGTTCGGCGAAGCGGCGCTCGACGACCTCGTCGATCCGCATGCCCATCGTCTCCCGGCAGTCCGCGACCGTGAGCAGGCGCCCGAGCGACCCGAAGACCTCGATCTCGGCCTGCTGCCAGAAGGGTTCGGAGTCGAGCAGGACACCGTCCATGTCGAACACGACGGCCTCGAGGCGTGGGCGCTCCTCGACGAGGGCAGCGGGTGCATGCACGGCTCCATCTTGACCGGAGGGGCCGACGGTCACGACCAGCCCGAGGCGGCCCGTGCGCCTTCCAGGAGGGGCTGCACCCGCCGGGCTAGGATGCCGAGCAGCGAGAGGAGGTCCGTGGGTAGAGCTGTTGTCACCATCTCGGCGACCTATGGGGCGGGTGGGAGCGTGGTCGGACCGGCGGTTGCCGCTCGCCTCGGTGTTGCCTTCGTCGACCGCGCCATCCCGGTCGCGGTGGCCGAGCGCCTCCAGGTCTCCCTCGACGACGCCGAGGCACACGACGACCGCGTCGACACCGGCCTCGCCCGTCTCCTCGCCCGCTGGGCCCCGATGGCCGCCGCGCTCGGTTCGAGCCCGGTGCTGCCTGGCGAAGGGCTGGACGACGAAGAGGCCTACTGCGCCCAGACCGAGGCGGTGCTGCGCGAGCTCGCTGTCGGTGGCGCAGTCATCCTGGGACGTGCGGGGGCCCTCGTGCTCGCCGACTGGCCGGGTGCGCTCCACGTCCGCCTGGACGGGCCGCTCGAGCGGCGTCTGGCCTACGCCGCCTCCAGGCTCGGGATCTCGCTCGCCGACGCCGCAGCAGCCCAGCGCAAGGCCGACGCCGCGCGTGCGCTCTACGTGCGCCAGCTCTATCATGCCGACGCAGCCAGCCCGCGCCACTACCACCTGGTGATGGACTCCACGCGCCTCCCCGACGAGGTCGTGGTCGGGCTCGTCTCCCAGGCCGCCGCCGAGCTCGCCGACCTGCCATCGGCGGCCCCGCAGGCCGCGGAGCCCGGGAGGGCCGAGCCGAAGGGGGGCTGACTCCGTCTCGGGCTGACTCCGTCTCGGGCTGACTCCGTCCGGGG
>JAJYGW010000116.1 GCA_021790615.1 Actinomycetes bacterium
AAGTCGCCCGGGTCCTGCGGCCGGGCGGGGTGCTTCGGTTCTACGAGCACGTCCTCGCCGGTTCGGCAGGGATCGCTCGGGTGCAACGGGTGCTCGACCGTGCCTGGCCGGCGGTCGCCGGTGGGTGCCACACGGCGAGGGACACCCTCGCGGCGATCGAGGCGGCAGGCTTCCGTCCGGAGTCGTGGCGCCGGTTTCGCTTCCCGGCGTGCTCGATCTGCGCGCCCCTCTCGCCGCACGTGCTCGGGGAGGCGCGCCGCGAGTGAGGGTCGCCCGTCCGGCCGGTGCCGCCGTTCCCCACCACGGCGTCAGCGGGCTCTCCCCGCGTCTACGGCACCCGCGGGCTCGCCGCCCTCCGCAGGTCGGCCGGCGTGGTGTCCAGTGAGGTCGGAGGCGTTGGCGCCCCCGTCCCCGCCGACGTGCCGAGGGCACGGTCGAGCCGGGTCGCCACACCGGCGAGGCCGAGGAAGAGGGCGGCGACCCACAGGCAGTTGACGAGCGCGCCGGCGTAGCCGATCCTCGTGACGTCGATGAACGGGTAGGGGTACCAGTGCACGAACGCTCCCCGGGCGAGCGTGAACACGAGCCAGGCGAGGGGGTAGGAGAGCGAGAGCCAGGCGACGCGCGCCGACGTCAGCCGCCGGGGACCGAAGAGGAGCCACCCGGCGACCGCGAGGACCGGGACGGCGGTGTGCACCAGCTGGTTCCCGAACTCGTCGATCCCCGAGAGCACGAACACGCTCGACAGGGCGACGTGGTAGACGACGCCGGTCACGGTGATGGACACGAGAGCGGTGAGGCGGAGGGTCGCGAAGCCGATGCCCGAGGCGCTCGGGCGGACGAGCAGGACCACCATCGCGATCCCGACGAGCAGGTTCGACTGGACGGTGAAGAAGGCGAAGGTGTTGAGTGCCCGCAGGGTCGGGGTGTCGAAGCGCCCTGCCGTGTGGCTCGCGGTGTAGACGCTGAGGGCGACGCCCGCGAGCACACAGACCAGGGTGGCTGCGTACCACGGACGTGCCCAGCGGGAGCGCATGGCGGGAGCGTAGTGCCGGCCCGGTGCAATGGGGAGGGATCGGCGAGGTCTCGTCCTCGTACGGCGGCGAAGCGGCACCACCCACGCACCCGGCAAGACCCGCCCTGGGGCTCCTGTGACCCGCGTGCGGTTCGTCCCCGTGGGCCCGTGCGGCGGGGCCTAGCCGAGCCTCGCGCGGAGAAACGAGACGGTGCGCTCCCAGGCCGTACGTGCCGCGTCGGCGTCGTAGGTGCCGAGGTGGTTCTCGTCGTTGTGGAAGGCGTGGCCGGCGGGGTAGTAGAAGAACTCCACCGGGGCACCCGACTCCGCCCGGATCTTCGCCTCGAGCGCACGCGCATCCTCGACTGGGAAGAACGCGTCCTGCTCGCCGTAGTGGCCCTGGACGGCCGCGGTGAGCCCGGAGAAGTCAGCTGCCTGCGCGCCACTCCCCACGCCGTAGAACGGGACTGCTGCGGCGATCTTCCGGCCCTGCTGCAGGGCGAGGAGCAGCACGAAGCCCCCACCCATGCAGAACCCGACCGCTCCGACAGCGTCACCCGTCACCGCCTGGTGGGCGAGGAGGTAGTCGACCGCGCCCCCGAGGTCCCGCGCTGCGGCTGCCGTGTCGAGCGAGCCCATGAGCGACCCGGCCTCGTCGGCGTCGTGGGCGACCCGCCCACCGAAGAGGTCCGGGGCGAGGGCGACGAAGCCCTCCGCCGCCAGCCGGTCGGCGATCCCCGCGATGTGGTCGGTGAGGCCCCACCACTCCTGGATCACGATCACCCCGGGCCCCCGGCCCGTCGAGGGGAGCGCCAGGTAGCCGTGCGCCTGGTGCCCGTTGCTCGGGAAGCTCACGTTCTGGCGAGGGTTCTCCTGCGTCGCTGCGCTCTCGGATGCCACTTCCGTCACCTCCACCTCGACGTCTCGGTCGACGCCGACCCTACGCGCCCCGCCAGGTCGACGGATCGGTGAACGGGAGCCCGGCCGCCGACGTAGTCCGGCACGTCCCACCTCACGTCGACCGAACCCTTGGAGGACCCATGCACGAGACCGCACTTCCGAACCCGGCGCCCCGACGGGCCCGCCGGTGGCACCGTCCGGCGCTCGCCGGTGGCGCCCTGCTCGGTGCCGCAGCGCTGCTCGCGGCGTCGGCAGGCGCCGCAGCCGCTGCAACCCCCTCGATGGTGGGTGGCCAGGGCGGCACGATGGCGGGACCGGGGTCACTCGCCCAGCTCCGCGCACACTTCGTCGCCTCGGTCGTCGCGCCGAACGGCGATGCGAACCCCTATTCGCTCGCGATCGTGCCGATCACGGCTGGCCACCTCACCGCAGGCAACGTGCTGGTGACGGACTTCAACAACGGCGCTGGCCTGGCGGGCGCCGGCACGTCGATCATGCAGGTGGACCCGGCGACGGGTTCGTCGAGCCTGTTCTTCCAGGGCAGCGCGGCCAACGGGATCGTCGGACCAGTTGGCATCGCGCTCAACCCGGCCAAGGACATCGTCTGGCTCGGCGACTACGGCCCTGCCAACGCCGCCGGCGTCTACGACGGCTCGAACGGGAGCGTGGCGCTCGTGAGCCCGGCGGGTGCAGCGGTGCCCGGCGCGCTGTTCGACAACACGACGACCGGCATGCCCATCTTCAACGGGGTCTGGGGCCAGGCAGTGAGCGACGTCAACGGCTCCGTCTCCTTCTACTGGACCAACGCGGGCAACGGCACGACGGGCCAGGGTGGTGGCGGCATCTGGCGCCTCGACCCGCTCGCCGGCAACACCGGTCAGCCCCTCGGCTCGACCTACACGCTCCTTGCCAAGGGACTGCCTGCCAGTCCGGCCGGCTCCACGGCAGCAACGGCGGCCGGCCCGCAGGGCATGGTGTTCGACCCGGCGAACGACACCCTCTACGTCTCGGACGACGCCACGAACGAGATCGTCGCGATCCCCGCTGCGAACAGCGCAACCGGTCCGGCGACGCCGATCGTCGTTCGGGCGGGTGGGCCGCTGCACGCCCCCCAGCAGCTGGCGATCGACCCGTCGAACGGCAACCTCCTGGTCGTCAACGGGGCCGTGAACAACGACCTCGTCGAGCTCACGACCTCCGGGCGCGTCGTCGGCGTGAAGAACATCGCCCCGGAGAGCCCCGCCGGCTCGCTCTTCGGCCTCGCGGCGACGACGGTCAACGGCCAGACGGTCATCTACTTCGACAACTCGGCAACGGGGTCGCTCGAGGCGCTGGCTCCGGCTGCCGGGATGCACTGAGCTCCACGGAGGTGATGACACGCGGCTGAGCGGGCGGCGTCGCCTCTTCGGAGCTGTTGCGCGTGTCGTGGCCAGGCTGGGAAGGAGCGAACCGGGGGCGTGGCTTCGGCTGCGCCCCCGGTTCGCGTCCTCGACGAGGCCTCTGGCGACACCCCCAGTGCCCGCCCCCGGCTGGACCTTCGGCCGTACCCGGACCGGGTCCCTGGTCCGCTCCCCGCCGCGATCCCCGGCTACGGCTCCGATTCGCCCTCTCGGTCAACTTCTCGGCGTCGCCCGTCCCGATCCTCGCCGAGCCGTGGAGCACCACGGTCTTCGCCGAGCAGGAGGCGTCGTCCGCCTCTGGCGACCCAGCCCATGTGCTCGTCGTCCGGGTCCTCGCTGCGGGAGGTGCCGGCTCGGCCCCAGCCGCGACCGTCCCCCAAGGGATCGACGAGCCGGTGCGCGAGCTCGCGGCGCCAACTCGAGCGAGCCTGCGCAGCCTCGGGGGTGTCCGGGTGGACGAGGCGGGTCACGTGGGGGGCGCCGGGGCCGCGGTGGAAGCGCTCGGCGGCTGCCTCGACGGCGGCGTCCGCGGCCGTGTAGTGCTCCCGGCTGCGGAGGTACTGCTCCCACGAGCTGACGAGGAAGGTCTCGACGAAGAGCCCGTGCTCGATCACATCCTCGTAGACACCCCATCGGGTCGCGCCGAGCCGGCGGCGCACGAGGCGCAGCTCGGCCATCTCGGCGAGGAAGTCCTCGACGTCGTCCTCGTCGAGGAGGTACTCCACGAGGATCATGACCGGTCCGTCGTCCGGGTCGACATGGTCGCCCGCGACGACTCCCGGGAGGGAGATGATCCGCAGCCCCTCGGTGTCGACGACAGGCAGCCCGAGGCGGGAGATGAGGAGGAGGCCGGGGAGGAACAGCGCAGCGTCGATGCCGAGCGTCAGCCGGAGCGGGAGGAGGGAGTCGACGACGCCGAAGGCCACGCCGCCGAGGGCATACGGGGCCTGCTGTACCAGGTAGTAGCTCGCGAGTGCACGCGTCCGGACCCAGGTCGGGGCGGAGTTGCGGGTGGCGATCGTGAGGACGGTGGTCACCCAGACCCAGCAGCCGCCGGCGAGCAGCAGGGCGGGAACGGCCACGAACGGGGTCGGCTCGAACGCGAGCGCGCCGACCGCGAGGGCGTTGGCCGCCGTCGCGAGCCCGATCAGCACGTCGAGGTGGAGCGCTCCGTTGAGCCGCGGCAGGACGAGGGCGGCGAGGAGCGCGCCCACCCCTCCGAGGGCCAGGTAGAGGCCGTAGACGAAGGCCGAGGCGTGGAGGTAGTGCGCCGAGACGAGCGGGAGGAGCGCCCCCAGTGCGGCAGCGGGAAACACGTAGAGCCCGGTTCGGGCAGCGATGGTCCGCAAGCCGGGGGTGTAGTAGAAGAAGCGCCAACCTGCGGAGATCGCACCGAACAGTCGCTCCGCCGCCGCGGCCCCCGGGGTGGAGAGGGCGAGCTCGCTCCGGCCCCGCCAGACGAACAGGAAGCCGATGAGCGGGATCACCAGCACCGCGCAGGTTGCGAACAGGACCGTCGCCTTTGCCGTGTGGAGGATGTAGCCCCCGAGGATGGGCCCGAGCACCTGGCCGATGTTCCACTGGAAGCTGTCGATGCTGAGGGCGACGGGGACCAGCGAGGACGGCACGAGGCTGCTCACCGTGTTCCACCACGACGGGGACGAGGTCCCGCTCGCGATCCCGACGCCCGCCAGGCCGATGAGAAGCGTGGCCGGGGTCAGCGCCCCCGCAGCGGAGACCAGCACCAGGAAGAGCGCCGAGGAGAGCAGGATCAGCTTCGCGAGGAGCAGGATTGCCCGGCGGTCGCGGGCATCCGCCGCGGCGCCGGAGAGCGACGCGCTGAGCAGCCCCGTGATCGAGGTCATGGCGGCCGCCAGCGTCACGAGCACCGGGACCTTGGTGAGGCTCTCCATGATGAAGCCGCTCACCAGGGACAGGATCCAGATCCCGATGTTCGAGAAGACCGCGGTGCCCTCGAGCCAGCGGAACGCGCGCACGCCGAAGGGCGCGAGGAGGGAGGTCGGGGCCGGCCCCTGCCCGGGTGGGCTCGCCGCTGGCCCGACCGCGGCGGTCTCTGCGGTGGTGCTCACGGCACGGCCGCCCCGTCCGGTTCGGGCCCGACGGGCGCCGCGGGTGCGAGGGGGAGCCCGGGCGCAGGGGTGAGGTCGGTCGCCGAGGCGCTCTCGGGGACGAGGGGACGCTCGGGCGCGATGTCGCCGGCCTCGTTCCGCGTCGTCGCGGCAGAGCGGTCGTCGGGCTCCTCCTGGGCGCGTCGCTCGGCCTCGACCCGGCGTGTGTAGTGCGCCACCTCGGCCCGGATGCGCGCCTCGTCCCACCCGAGGACGTCCGCCAGCAGCGCCGCTGCCGGGCGAGCGGCGGCGAGCCCCCGGTCGGGGTACTCGATGCTGGCCCGGGTCCGGCGCGTGAGCACGTCCTCCAAGTGGCGCGCGCCTTCGTGGGTCGCCGCATAGCGGATCTCGGCGCGTAGGTAGCCCGGGGCCCCCTCGAGCGGCTCGGCCAGGCTCGGGTCCTCGAGCGTCGGTCCGAGCACCTCGTGGAGGAGGCTGCCGTACCGGCCGAGCAGGCGGTCGATCTGGACCGGGTCGACGTGGTAGGTGTGGGCGAGGCGGGAACGCTGGTTTCGCAGGGCGGCGAAACCGGGCGCGCCGAGCAGCGGTGTGTCGGCGGTCGCCGAGCGGGGCCAGTCGCCCCCGAGCACCTCCACTGCGGCGTCGACCGCATCCGCGGCCATGACCCGGTAGGTCGTGTACTTGCCCCCCGCCACCACGACGAGCCCGGGAGTCGGCGTCGCCACGACGTGCTCGCGGCTCAGCTTGCTCGTCGCGTCGGACTCGCCGGCGAGGAGGGGGCGGAGCCCTGCGTAGACGCCGACGACGTCCTCGGTGCCGAGCGGGCGCGCGAGGTAGCGGTTGACGTGCTCGAGCAGGTAGGTGACGTCCGAGGCACTGGCCGCCGGGTGGGCGCGCTCGAGGGTCCAGTCGGTGTCGGTCGTGCCGATGATCCAGTGCTCGCCCCAGGGCAGCACGAAGAGCACGCTGGTCTCGGTCCGGAGGATGAGTGCGGTCTGGCCCTCGATGCTGGCTGCCGGGACGACCAGGTGGACTCCCTTCGACGCGCGCACCCGCACGCTGCCCGCGGCGCCGGCGAGGCCCTCGACGTCCTCGGTCCACACGCCCGTTGCGTCGAGCACGACCCGGGCCCGGACCGGGATCGTCGCCCCGGCCGACGCCTCGGCGTCGAGGTCGGCGACGGTCGCGCCCACCACCCGCCCCGCCTCTCGTTCGACGCGGACGACCTGGGCCCGGTTGGCGACGACCGCGCCGTACGCGGCGGCGGTGCGCGCCACCATCAGGGTGTGGCGGGCGTCGTCGACCTGCGCGTCGTAGAAGCGGATCGCGCCGACGAGCGCATCGGGGCGCAGCCCGGGGAAGAGCCGCAGCGCCGCCCGCCGGGAGAGGTGCCGGTGGTGCGGCAGGCCCGCGGTCGTGCGTCCGGTGGCGGCGAGTGCGTCGTAGAGCAGCACGCCGGCACCGAGGTAGGCCCGCTCCCACACCGGGTGGGTGAGCGGGAGCAGGAACGGGAGCGGCCGCACGAGGTGGGGCGCCAGGCGCTCGAGCAGGAGCCCCCGCTCGACGAGCGCCTCGCGCACGAGGTGGAAGTCGAGCTGCTCGAGGTAGCGCAGCCCGCCGTGGATCAGCTTGCTCGACCGGCTCGAGGTACCGGCGGCGAAGTCGCGGGCCTCCACCAGCGCGACCGAGAGCCCTCGGGTCGCCGCGTCGAGCGCGGAGCCGGCCCCGACGACGCCGCCACCCACGACGAGCAGGTCGAAGGTTTCGGCGCCGAGGCGCTCGAGTGCCGTCTGGCGGGTGTCGGGGCCGAGCGGAGCCGTGCCGGCGCCGGGGAGCGAGGGAAGCACGGCCTCCAGTCTGCCGCGCCTCGCCGCGTGACCGGGCGGTCGGGGGGTTGCCTCTCAGGCAAGCCCGGTCGCGCGTGAAGCCCGGTGGTGACGGATGCCCGGTCCCCGGCGAAGCCCGGTCGTGCGCGAAGCCCGGTCCCCGGCGAAGCCCGCTCCTCAGCGAAACCGGCGTCGCTGTGACTCGACGTACCGCCGCGCCCGGCGCATCCCGCCGCGCTCGCCGATCGCCGCCGCCAGCTCCTCGAGCGCGCGCGTGATGCGCTCGCGGTCGACCGGCCAGCCCCGCCGCTCGCACTCGTCTGCCCACTCCGCCGGCGTGCGGTGGCCCCGGGCTCGGTTGCACCGGGCGCAGGCCACCAGCTCGTTCTCCGCCCAGGACGGCCCGCCCTTGACTCGGGGCACCACGTGCTCGGTCGTCGCCCGGACCAGGCCCTCCTCGAGGGTCCGTCCGCACCAGACACACGCCGGCCCGTCGGCGGCGAGGCGAGCTGCGCGCCGGGCCGCCTTCCCCGGGGCGGTGCGTGGTGCTTCCCGGCTGCTCGTGCTGTGCCCGCCACGGGTGCCGTCCGGGAGCGGCCCAGTACCGCCGGATAGCATCGCCGCCATGGTATCGAGGCTCGAAGAAGGCAGCCCCGCCCCGCCGTTCCGCCTCCTGGACCAGGCTGGTACCGAGGTCTCGCTCGGGGACTTCGCCGGCCGCAAGGTGCTCGTGTACTTCTACCCGAAGGCTGACACGCCCGGGTGCACGGCGCAGGCGTGCGGCCTGCGAGACGTCCTACCCGACCTCGGCACGACCGCGGTGGTTGGTATCAGCCCCGATGCCCCGGCGCGCCAGGCGGCCTTCGACGCCAAGTACGGCCTCGGCTTCCCCCTCCTGTCGGACCCCGACCACGAGGTGGCCGAGTCCTACGGCGTCTGGGTCGAGAAGAGCATGTACGGCCGGAAGTACCTCGGCATCGAGCGCTCGGCCTTCCTCGTCGACGAGCAGGGTCGCCTCGAGCGCGTCTGGTACAAGATCTCGCCGAAGGACACGCCGGCGAAGCTGCAGGCGGCGCTGCGGGCGGCCTGAGCCGACGCCATCCTCGGGGTCTGGGATACCAGGGCGGTCTGGGGCTCCGGGTACCGAGGCTCGCCCGCGGCTACCCCGACATGCCTGTGCACCTCGGCCCATTGGTGTAGCTCCGATGGGTTGCCAGTCTTGCTGGGCGGGCTGTAGCCAGCACCTGCACCGATACGAAGTCGCAACTCAGTGACGCGGTCGCCCCGTTGCGCACCCCCGGGAACGACCGGCTTCGGCGGGTGACAACTCGGTGGCACTCTTCCACGGCGGGTGGCCGCACTCGCTATGCTCGTCATGTGGAACGCATGTGGAACGCTTGTTGATGTTCGGACTCGAGCGCCCTCCTCGTTACCGGCTCGTCCGCCCGCCATTGATCCAAGCACTCGGCCAGGTTCGCTTTCCGGTGCGGTCACGCCTCGCGACCCTGGAGGGTGTCGCTCCGGTTCAGGAACGGCTCGACGCGGCCTTCCCCTACATGAA
>JAJYGW010000347.1 GCA_021790615.1 Actinomycetes bacterium
TCAAGCGCATCCTTCCCGATCGCGCAGATCGACGGGCGAACGGCCCCGAGCCCCGTGCGCCGGACGCAAGAGCGCCCAGCGCGGGTGCGCGCGATCAGGGTATGGGAGAATTCGCCTCGAGGGGACCGCACCGGGATGATCTGCTCGGAGTCCCGGTGCCCGCAGGCGACGGGGAGAGGGATCGGCGGACGCGATGGTGCCGCTTCGATGCAGGACAGGTCGATGCAGGACCGGGCGCGGGCTTCGCTCTTCCGGGCGCCTGCGCCGCGGAGGGAGAGCGGCGGCGGCGGCCGTCTCGCTCGCCTGCGCGGGTGCGGCGCTCACCACGCCGGCGGCCGTGGCGAGCGCCGCCGGACCGGCGCTGCCGAACGGGCTCATCGCCTTTCGCAGCGTGAAGGGAATCGGGGTCGTCGACCCTCGGAGCGGCAGAGAGCGTCTGCTCCTCTCGGTCCCGCCGGGCTGCAACTCGGCGGCGGGGGGCGTGGGCCCGATCTCGCTGGCGGGCCCCGTCTGGGCCCCCGCCGCCGGGCCCGCCGCGCGCCTCTACTTCTGGTTGACGGACTGGCAGTCGAAGCCGACGCCGGGCTGCAAGCTCCCGCGCCTCCCGAGATGGGTCGCGGTCGGAGAGCCCATCCTCGTCGAAGCCGACCCCTTCGACGGCGCCCTCCGGGCGGTCGCCGCGGCCCCGACCGGCCTGCCCTGCCAACCCGGGAACGATCTGGTCGCCGTACCCGGCGCGTTGGCCTTCACCGACGGAGGCTGCGACGAACCGCAGGTGCAAGCCCTCACGTTGCCCCTCGAGCCCGGCGCCGCGCCCCTGGCAGCCCCGCTCGCCGTCCCGGCGAAAGAGCTCGCCCCGCACTGCGCCGTGGACGAGCACCTCCTGGGCGAGGGTCCCTCTGGCATGGTCTTGCTCGCAGAGGAGGGGACCCAGTGCGCGGCGCCGCCACCCACCCTCGAATCGTGGAGCCCGTCCGTCCACAGGGTCGGACCGCTGCTGCCGCGCCCGCCCTCCGGCGCGCGACGCGACCTCGTGGCGGCGGCGATCTCGCCGGACGGGCGGTGGGAAGCCTTCTCCCTGGGCGCGCAGGGCACCGGCCTTCTCGACCTCCGGCGCGGGACCTGGTCGACCAGGACTCTGGCGCGCTGCGGCTCGGCGGCCTGCACCGGCGCACTCGGGGTGTCGTTCTCACCGAGCAGCGCCCAGCTCGCCGTCGCAGCGAACGGGCGCCTGCTGCTCGACCCCGTCGCGGGCGGTGGCACCGGCAAGGTGCTGCTCGCCGACGGGGTGACCGCGGTGAGCTGGTCGGGGGTGGTCGGTGCCGCCGCCCTGGAAGGCCCCCGAACAGGGCGTGCCTTGTCCGGCGTGGTGCCCTCGCTCTGGGCGCCGCTCTCCAAGTTCTGGGGAGCTGGAGAGAGCGAGACCTGGCGGGTGGAGCCGGCGGCCCTCCCGTCGCCCACCGTGTCGGTGGTCTCGCTGCCCGAGCCTGCCGACGCCCTGCTCATGCTCTCGGGAACGATCGCCCTCGCCGCGGGCGCCGGGGCCCGGGACTCGGGGGATTGGTGGCGGAGCACCGACGGCGGGCGCACCTGGAAGGCCCTGAACGCTCGCTGCGCCGAGCAGCAAGGGGCGACGCCGAACCTCATGCCCTGCCGGGTGAGCCAGATGGCCGCGCTGCCCGGCGGGGTCGCGCTCGCGAGAGGCGATCCCGGCCTCGGGCTGTGGCGCTCGGTCGACGACGGCGCCCAATGGCACCGACAGCCGTTCTCGGGACGCGTCATCGATGGCGGCCCCTGGGCGGCGGGGCCGCTCGCGTACCTGCTCACCCTTCCTGCCCGGCCCAACGGCCAGCCCGCGCCCGGTGCCGCCTCGCTGCTCTCGTCGACCGACAAGGGCCTCACCTGGCACAGCCTCTTGTCCGTCCCTGCGAGCGACCCGGGCAACCCGGTGGCGACGCTCCAGGAGTTCTTCGTCCTCGGGCCCGGGCACTTCGCCGCGCTCTACCGCGCGGGCGACTGCTCACTGCCCGCCGACCTGCGAATGACCAACGACGGCGGGAGGACGTGGTTCTCCGCACCCCCCGCGTCGCTCGTCGCTCCGGCCGATCTCGCCCGAGCCACGCCGTCGCGCATCGTGTTCGGCGCCGGCTTCTGCGGTTCGGCCGCGCCCCACTACGGCCAGGGGATCTTCAGCCGGCCCGCGGCCGGCGGAGCCGCAGCGTGGGCGCCGGTCCACCTGCCCGCCGGCTTCCGCGACCTCTACGGGCTCGGGGCGGCCAGCCGTTTCCCCGCCTCGGCGCCAACGGTCGAGCTGATCTCCGTCGCGGCGCTCAGCTTCCCGGGCGGGAAGGAGGGCGTCGCGGTCGGCGCCGCTGTCGAAACGGGCACCGACAGCTCGGGCATCCCGGCCGCCGAGCCGTCGCAGGGTCTCGACCTGATCTTCGTGAGCCACGACGGAGGGGCGTCGTGGTCGAACGAGTCCCTCCCCGTCGGCCCGCCGCTCAGCGTCGTGAGCTGTGCCGCCCCGGGCGACTGCCTGGCCGCCGGCTGACAGCTCCGGACCCGAGCGCGCGCGCTACACGTTGAAGCGGAACGTTGCCGCGATCGTTGACTACCAACGACAATTGATGATCGTGGGGGCTGACCTGCTCTCGTGTGGTTGACGAGTGACGGCGGCGGTTGGCACCCAATGGTCGTTCCGCGGACTCTTCGCGAACTGCGACCGAGGCGGTGGTGGGAGTTCAGCGTCCCCATACGCCGTGGGGTGCTCACGGATCGACCTCCGGGGAGTCCTGCGCCCGGCCTCCGCCCACGCATTTGTGCGCATCCGGAAAAGATCTTGACGTACGTAAGAGCAGAAGTTAGCGTCCCTCCGTGGAGGGAAACTCCATTTCACAGGGTGAAAGCCGCTCCATCGCAGCGGTGCAGCGAGCGGTGCAGCTCCTGCGGGCGGTGGCGGCGCTACCCCCTCAGAGCAGGACGCTCACGGCGCTGGCTCGCAAGACCGGCATCAAGGTCCCGTCAGCCCACCACCTGCTGGCGACGCTCGTGAGGGAGGGCGTGGTGGTGAAGGACGCCGCCCTTCGGTACCACTTCGGCCCGACCCTTCACGCCCTCGCCGAGACCGCGCACCGCGAGAGCCGCCTTCCCGCCTCGGTCCAAGCCGAGCTCCAGCACCTCGTCGACCTCACCGGTGAGAACGCCTACCTGAGCGGCTGGGTCCGCGGCGAGATCCAGGTGCTGGAGGAGCTGAGCGGCACGCAGGCGGTGCGCGTCGCGGTCCCGCATCGAGGGTTCGAATACGCGCGCGCGTCGGGGAAGATCCTCCTCTCGTTGCTCGCCGACGAAGAGTTGGACGCGTTCCTCGCGAGCACGCAGCTCGAGAAGGTGACGCCGAGCACGATCACCGATCCGGATGACCTACGCGAGCATCTGGCTCTGGTCAGGAGGCAGGGGTACGCGGTGGAGACGGGCGAATGCGTCGAAGGTGTCGCGTGCTGCTCGGCCGCCGTGATGAACGGGGAGCTGGTCGTCGCCGCCTTGACCATCTCTTCTCCCTTGGAACGATTTCTCAACAACGAGGAGAAGCTGGTGGCTTCGGTGGTCGAGTGCGCCGCGCGCGCGAGCGACGCGCTCGGTGGTCGGTCAGCAAGTCGACCTCTCACCAGCTCTCCCTTCCAGATACCTATGGACCTCCATTCCTCGCCTACCAACACCGAATCAGAGCTACCTCAAGCACCTAGGGGGAAACACCAATGGCAGTAGCAGTGGATATGAGACGGAACGTTCGAAGGACGGTGCCGCACCGGCTCTCGCGCTGGTTCATGGGCGCGTGCGGGCTCGCGGCCGCGGGCTCGATGGTCGCGGTCATGAGCGGGCCCGGCGTGAGCGGTGCGGCCGCCTCCAAGGCGAACGCGAACCAGGTGACCATCACCATGTGGAACGACCCGCTGGACGCGTCCACAACAGGCGTCCCGCTCTCCAAGAGCTGGCTCACGGCGGGGGTGAAGCTGTTCGAGGCGAAGCACCACAACATCAAGGTGGACCTGATCCAGGAGCCGTTCGCAGCGTCGACAGCCTTCGAGACGCTCCTCCACTCGACCGAGGTCGGCGGAACCACGCCGACAATCGGCCAGCTCTACGTCGGCGGGCAGGTCATCGAGAACGACCCGTACCTCGTGCCGCTCAACAAGTACCTGTCGAAGGGGTACATCAAGTCGCTCACCGGCTGGCAGTTCGTGACGGCCGGCTACGAGACCGGCGGCAAGATCTACGCGATCCCTTACGGGACGGGTGCGTACTACTCCGTCTACTACAACAAGAAGCTCATGGCGAAGGCAGGGGTCAAGCCACCCTGGCCGGAGAACTGGACACAGCTGATCGCGCTCGGCCGGAAGATCAAGGCCAAGGGTGTCCAGCCGTTCGAGTTCGGAGAAAAGCAGGGGTACCAGGGCGCGTGGACCCAGGACGGGCTCATCTCGGGCCTCGGCGGGAACACAGGTGTCCTCAGGATGTTCTTCGGCAAGCAGTCACTGAACTCCAGCCTGCTGATCAAGCCCTACGAGGCCTGGCACCAGATGTACGCGGCGGGCATCACCAACCCGAACGCGCCGTCGCTCAGCGAGACACAGGGGATCGCCGACTTCGCGGCCGGGAAGGGCGCGATGACGATCACCGGCAACTTCGAGAACACAAAGTTCCAGACCGGCCTCGGAAAGAACAACGTCGGGCTCTTCCCGATCCCGGCACTGCGAGGCTCGAAGTACGCCAAAGGATTCTCGGGCGGCCCCAATAACGCCTACGTCATCTTCAAGACGAGCAAGCACGTCCGTCAGTGCCTGCAGCTGATCGAGTTCCTCACGTCGCTGAAGGTCCAGGTGGCATCGATCAACCAGCTCGGCCAGATCCCGAACAACGTCTCGTTCCGCCCGTCGGCCGCCTTCGACAATCAGCAGCCGCTGCTCGCGCAGGTGTACAGCTACCTCAAGAAGGGCTACAAGCAGTACGAGGCGTTCGATAACGTCATGCCCGGCAGCATCGACACATACTGGTACAAGACCAACAACGGTGTCTTCGGCGGGAGCTTGAGCCCTGCAGCCGCTGCGGCGAGCATCCAGACGCAGATGCAGAGCTACCTGCAATCAAGCAAGGCATGACCGACGAGCCGTCCGGCCCGGTTGTCTCGAGCCGGCGTCCAGCGGCACCGGTCCTCTCCGCCCCGGCGGAAGAGCTGGTGAGGGTGGCTGGAGAGCCTGTCGAAGACGTGGCGAGCGGCGCTGCGCCGGCTTTGGCGACCTTTGGTCGCCGGGCCGGCGCGCGCGTCGCGCGTGCGGTCCGGCGCCGGGGCTTCTCCTACGCCGCGCTGATCCCCGCGACGGTCTTCGTGCTCGGTCTGCTGATCGTCCCGATCATCGAGACCGCGTACCACAGCTTCACGAACTGGAATGGCCTGTCGAGCCACTTCGTCGGGGTCGAGAACTTCCGCCTCCTGTTCGACAACCCGGTGTTCTCCCAGGTCCTGGTGAACTCGGTGATCTTCCTCATCTCCGTGCCGCTCATCCTGGTGGTGTCACTCGTCGTCGCCGTGCTCGTCTACGAGAAGGTCCCGGGATGGCGGGTCTTCCGATTCCTGTTCTTCATCCCGAACGTCCTGTCGCCGGTCATCGTCGGGGCGCTCTTCAGCACGTTCTTCCTCCCGGGCGGGATCGTGGACACCATCCTTCGCCCCGTGGGCCTGGGGCAGCTCGCGTGGCTCTCCCAGCCGTGGACGGCCCGGTTCGTCGTGATCGCCGCGCTCGTGTGGACGTCGTTCGGCTTCGGGATGATCGTCATTCTGTCGGCGCTCACGACGGTCGATCCCGCGCTCTACGACGCCGCGCTGATCGACGGAGCGGGCTGGTGGCGGCGCCTGCGCTCGATCACCATTCCGATGATCTCGAGCTCGCTCCAGTTCCTGAGCGTGATCAACGTGATCTACACGTTCACGTCGCTGTTCAGCTTCGTGTACGTCATCAGCGCTGGTGGTCCAGGGTTCTCGACCACCAGCGTGACATATTACACGTACATCACCACTTTCGAGAACGGTCAGTTCGGGTACGGAGCGGCGGTCGTGCTCATCTTGTTCCTCATCGTGCTGGTGATGACGGTGGTGCAGATCAAGCTGTTCCCGCAGCGACAGGTCCAGCAGGGAGTCTGAGTGGTCTCGCGACTTTCCCGGCCTCTGGTCTTCCTCGCGCTTTGCCTGGTGGCGATCAGCACCGTGTACCCGCTCGTGTTCATGGCCGCGAACACGATGCGCTCGACCAGCGCGTACGAGCGGAGCCCCTACGGCCTGCCCTCCCATTTCAGCCTGGGCAGCTTCAGCGCTCTGGTCAACCAGGTGCCGTTCCTGTCCAGCCTGCTGCACTCGCTGATCGTGGTGGTCCCCGCTGTCGTCGTCGCGACGCTCTCGTCCGCCCTGGCGGCGTTCGTGTTCACGAAGGTGCCCGTCAAGTTTGGCAACGGCCTGTTCTGGCTCATGCTGATGGTGATGTTCATGCCCGGCATCGTCGTCCTCCTGCCGCTCTACGTCGAGATCGCGCACGCGGGGCTTGCGAACAACTTCATGCCCGCGATCCTCATCTACACCGCGCTCAACATCCCGTACGGGACGTACCTGATGCGGGCGAACTTCCGCGCCATCCCGGACTCGGTAATCGAGGCGGCGAGAGTCGACGGCGGGTCGTGGCTCCACATCTTCCGCTCCGTCGTGCTCCCCATCGCCCGGCCCGCGATCGTCACCATCGGGATCCTCACGTTCTTGAACATCTGGAACGAGCTGTTCATCAGCCTCGTGCTGCTCCACGAGCCAAACAACGAGATGCTCACGCCCACGCTGGCCCAGCTCAGCGGGAGGTTCGGGACCGACATCCCGGTGCTGATGGCGGGACTTCTGCTCGGCAGCATCCCGACGCTGCTCTTGTACTTCCTGACCGCCCGGGTGTTCATCCGCGGCATGCTCAGCGGTGCGGTGAGATGAGGACGAGGCGTGCCGTCGTCACCGGGGCCGCCAACGGCATCGGAAGGGCCATCGCCGAGCGCCTTTCGGGTGACGGCCTGGAGGTGGTCGGCGTGGACCGGGAGCCGGTGGCCACGGCCTGCTGCCGACACGCGATCGACTTCGACCTGTCCCAGGTCGGGGACGTCGAGGGGCTGTTCGTTTCCGTCGAGGAGGGCATCGGACCGGTCGACGCGCTGGTGAACGCGGCGGGGGTGAGCGAGGTGCTGGACCTCTCGGATTTCTCGGCGGACGTGTACGAGCGGGTCCTGAGCGTGGACCTGCACGCACCGGTCCGGCTCGCGATCGCCGCGGCCAACGCGATGGCCGGGCGGGGGTACGGCCGTATCGTCAACGTGACGAGCATCCACTCGCGTCTCGGAGAGCGCGGTGCGCTGGCCTACGACATCGCCAAGGCCGGCATGGACCAGGCGACCCGCACGCTGGCGGTGGAGTACTCCGGGCGCGGCGTCCTGTGCAATGCCGTCGCCCCCGGCTTCATCGAGACGCGCATGTCGATCGTCGACGGCGAGATGGAGACCCGGACGGAGCGGTTCCGCCGGGTCTACCTGGAGACCGGTCGGCTGCCGATGGGCCGGCCGGGCCAGCCGTCCGATGTGACCGGGATGACCGCATGGCTCGTTTCCGACGACAACACCTACATCACGGGCCAGTCGATCTGCGTCGACGGCGGTCTCACCGCGACGTTCTGAGGAGGGCGATCCCGTGGCAAGTGTCGAGTTCGATCACGTAACGAAGGTCTACCCGAACGGCTTCAAGGCAGTCGAAGACGTGAGCCTGGACGTGAGCGACGGGGAGTTCATGGTCCTCGTCGGGCCGTCGGGGTGCGGGAAGACCACGCTCCTTCGAATGATCGCCGGGCTGGAGGAGATCACGACGGGCACGCTTCGGATCGGCTCCAGCGTCGTGAACGACCTCAGCCCCAAAGACCGCGACATCGCGATGGTCTTCCAGAACTACGCCCTCTATCCGCACATGACGGTCGCCGAGAACATCGGCTTCGCGCTCCGGCTGCGCAAGGTGCCCAAGGCGGAGATCGACCGGCGGGTGCGCGAAGCCGTGAAGATCCTGGGCCTCTCCGACTGGCTCGACCGCAAGCCCGCCCAGCTGTCGGGCGGGCAGCGCCAGCGGGTGGCCATGGGCCGGGCCATGGTGCGGGAGCCGGCCGTGTTCCTCATGGACGAGCCGCTGTCCAACCTGGACGCCAAGCTCCGGGTGCAGATGCGTGCCGAGGTGAGCAGGATCCAGCGCAGGCTGGGGGTGGCCACCGTCTACGTGACCCACGACCAGGTGGAGGCCATGACGATGGGGGACCGGGTCGCGGTGATGCACGGTGGCGTGCTCCAGCAGGTCGACTCCCCGCAGACCCTCTACGACCAGCCCGTCAACATGTTCGTGGCGTCGTTCATCGGGTCGCCTGCGATGAACCTGTACGAGGCCGCGCTGGAGCCGGGGGTCCGCTCCCTGCGCATCGGCTCGCAGCGCATCGAGCTGCCCGACGCGGTCCGCGTCGCCCGGCCCGGCCTCGCCGCCTACGGAGGGCGCACGGTGGTGATCGGGCTCCGGCCGGAGCACCTGCCCGCCGCGCGGGTGACCGAGCCGGGCGTCACCGTCGAGGCCGACGTCGAGCTGGTGGAGGCGCTCGGCAACGAGCTGCAGGTGCACTTCACGATCGACGCGCGGCGGGTGGTCGCTGAGGGCGCGGCCGAGGAGAGCGAGGTGGTCCAGAGCGG
>JAJYGW010000332.1 GCA_021790615.1 Actinomycetes bacterium
CACGCAGGGATGCGCATCCCCGCGATCCCGGTCGCGGCGCACGACAAGCCCCAGCGCGCCGAGGTGCCCACGAAGCGGGGGCGCGAGGTGATCGCGGCCCGCAAGACACGGGTGCCTCGGGATCGCGGGCCTAGCGAGCCGTGATGTAGTCCTCGAGGAGCTTCCGATCGAGCTCGAGCTGCTCGATGGTGTGCTTGACGACGTCGCCGATGCTCACGATCCCGATCAGCGTGCCGCCGCTCGTGACCGGCAGATGGCGGATCCTTTCGTTGGTCATCGTGGCCATCACCGCGCCAACCTCGTCTGCTGGGTCGGCGGTGTGCACCGGCGTCGACATGATCGCCCGCACCGGGCGATCCAGCAGGTCCTTGTCTCGGTCCAGGTGCCGCACGATGTCGCGCTCGGAGACAATTCCGTCGATGTGCTCGCCATCGGCCGAGACGACCAGGGCGCCGATCCCATGCTTCGCAAGCTCGGCGATCGCGTGTGCCACCGTGGCGCCGCCGTCGATCGTGACGACTCCGACGCCCTTCTTATGCCCGAGGAGGTCTCCGATCCGCATGGTCCGCCTCCCTTGTCGCCGCAACGGGAACGGAACGCCCCCGTGCGTCCTGCGTGTCCGATGCTTCCGGGTGGGCCCTGCGTCTCCCTACGCATTGTCCACCTGTGCAACCTCTTCCTACACCTTCTCCACCCGCGCGAGCACGTTGCGCTGGCGAAGGCGACGGACCGCCTGACGCGCTTCGTCCTCCGGCAGGACGGCGGCGAGAGCCTCGCCGGTGGTGTGGACCCGCATCGACAGCGCTTCGGCTTCGGGTCGCGTGTAGCCGAACAACGCGATGCAGGCATGCTCGACCTCTTCGAACGTCGTGAAGTCGCTGTCCATGATGATGACGGCGAAGTCCTCGTCGAAGAGGTCGCGCAGCTTGTCGGCGACGGCGTCTTCGAGCTCGTGCCAGGTGACGACGTCCGGCGGGGAGAGCGACCCCACGGGTCCATGAGCGCTCGGGGGCGACCAGCGGCGGTCTGTTGCGGTCAGGGGCATTGCAGCGGTCAGGGGCATTGCAGCGGTCAGGGGCATTGCGGCGGGAGAAGCAGGCACCGAGGGAGGTGCTGAGCAGAATTGTACCGAGGGGACCAGCTCCTGGGGAATTTCGACCACATTTGCGGCCAACGCGCCGGGCTTGCGATCCTCGACGTCGTTCCCGCAGGCCGGCGGCGGACGTACCCGTTGTCGAGGAACCATCGAACCGAGTCGTCGACGGCTTCGCGGGCGGGGCGCGAGATGTAGCCGAGCTCTCGCCGTGCCCGCGAGTCGTCGAAGATCATCGTGGTCGTCGACATGCGTGCCGCCTCCAACGGCACGGATGGCTCGCGCCGCAAGAAACGTCCCTCGACCGTCTCGGACACGAGCCCGGCAGCCAATGCGATCGCCTTGGGGAACCGGAGCTCCACCGGCCGCAGCCCGGTGGTCTCGGCGACCAGCGTGAGCAGCTCGCGCATGGAGATGTTCTCACCGCCCATGATGTAGCTCCGCCCGGACACCCCGTGCTCGAGGGCCAGGAGGTGGCCGGCCGCGAGGTCGTCGACGTGCGTCACGTTCATCGCGGTGTCGACGTACCCGGGCATCCTTCCATTGAGGATGTCGACGACGACCTTGCCCGTGGGCGTGGGGCGGCGGTCGTTCGGTCCCAAGGGGAAGGTCGGGAGCACGAGGCTGACAGGGACGCCCTCGGCTGCCGCGCGCAGCACCTCGTGCTCTGCGAGGTACTTGGAGCGCTTGTAGTGGCCGAAGAGGTGCGAGACGCCGGCGACGGCCCCCTCGGTCACCGGCACCCCGCGGGTGGCGCTCTCGAGGCCGAGCGTGCCGACCGTGCTCGTGTAGACGATGCGCTCGACATCCTCGGCGCGCGCAGCGTCCAGCACGTTGCACGTCCCTTCCACGTTGACCCTGTAGAACGCCGACGGGTCCTTCGCCCAGAACCCGTAGAGCGCCGCCGTGTGGAAGACGAAGCGGCTGCCCGCGAGCGCGAGGCGAACGGAGGTCGGGTCTCGGACGTCCGCGCGTCGCACCTCGACGTCCACATCCTCGAGGTTCCACAGCGCGTCGGCGGGCTCGGTGACGGCGACCACGCGGGCGCCGCGCTCCACCAGCCGTCGGGCGATCGCCGAGCCGATGAAGCCGGAGGCTCCGGTGACCGCGACACGATCCCCCACCGCGATCGACACGGGAGGATCCGGGGGCAGGGACGGACGGCCTGGTCGGCCGGCCGCGGTGCTCACGTGGGGGCCATCACCTGCTTGGGGGGGTTCCGCCGCAGCGCGCTCTTGGCCATCGTCGTGCCGAACTCCATGAACAGGCTGGACCCGTGATGCGCGTCACGCAGCACGTCGTCGAGCGCCGCGACGAAGTAGTCCACCTCCTCTTGCCCGGCGATGAGGGGAGGCAGGAGCTTGATCACGTTCATGTTGTCTGCCGCCACCTGGGTGAGGATGCGGTGCCGGTGGAAGAGCGGCACGACCACCATCTGGGAGAAGAGCGCGGTGCGCAACGCTTCGAGCGCGCTCCATCGCATGCGCAGGGCTCGCGACCGGGGCTTGTCGAAGACGAGACCGATGATGAGGCCCGTGCGGTGCACCGCGTGGAGCATCTCGTAGCGCTCCACGAGGGGCGCGAGCGCCGCGTCGAACGCCTCGCCCGTCGCCCGCGCCCGCTCCACGATCTGCTCGTCGTCGAACACCTCGAGGGTCGCGAGCCCGGCGACCATTGCGAGCTGGTTCCTGCCGAACGTCGTCGAGTGCACCATCGCGCGTTCCATGGAGCTGTACACGCTCAGGTACACCTTCTCGGTGCACAGCACGGCACCGACCGGCACGTACCCCCCCGACAGCGCCTTGGAGAGCGTCACGATGTCCGGCTCGAGCCCGTAGTGCTCGTGGGCGAAGAACTTCCCCGTTCGTCCCATGCCGACCTGGACCTCGTCGGCCACCAAGAGGGTGCCGTACTTTCGGCAGAGCTCCTGGGCCGATCGCCAGTACGCGTCGGGCGCGACGTTCACACCCTTGCCCTGGATCGGCTCGACCACGAAGGCCGCGACGTCTCCGCTGCGAAGCTCGCGCGCGAGTGCGTCGGCGTCGCCGAACGGCACCTGGGTGGTGCCCGGGAGGAGCTCGCCGAACCCCTCCCTGAAGTCCTTGCCGCCGTTCAGCGCCAGCGAGCCGGTCGTGAGCCCGTGGAAGGCGTGGTCGCAAAAGACGACACGCGGGCGCCCCGTCGCGCGTCGGGCGAATTTGATCGCCGCCTCGGTCGCCTCGGTGCCCGAGTTGCAGAAGTAGACCCTCCGGAGCCCGGGGTGCGCGCGGGCGACGAGCTTCTCGGCGAGCAGACCCGGTAGGAGGGCGCAATCCAGCTGCACCATGTTGGGAAGGTCAAGGTCGATCGCCTGGTGCAGCGCCTTCTTGATGGCGGGGTGGCCGCGTCCGAGGGCGAAGACGCCGAACCCTGCGAGGAGGTCGAGATAGCGATCACCCCTGTCGTCGTAGAGGTAGCAGCCCTCGCCTCTCACGTAGAGCCGGTCGAAGCCGATGGTCTTCAAGATCCGGGCGAGCTGAGGGTTCAGGTACTCGTTGTGCAGCGAGAAGTTCTCGCCGTGGCGCTCCTGGAGCACCTTGGCGACGTCGAACGCCATTTCACCTCCGTTTCCCCGGGGATGCCCAAGCTACTGTCGCCAGCGTCCCACGGGCGCCAACGACGACCATTCGGGCCCCTGGAGCGGGCGCTCAGGTGAACGGGATGGCGCTGTACTCAGCGAGCTTGGCGAGCGGGTGGCTCGCGTCGATCTTGCGGATGGTCCCGGACTTGGAGCGCATGACGAGGGACTGCGTGGTAGCGCCCGAACCGTGGTAGCGCAAGCCCTGGAGCAGCTCGCCGTCGGTGATCCCGGTGGCGGCGAAGAAGCAGTTGTCCCCCTGGACGAGGTCGTCGGTGTGGAGCACCGCAGCGAGGTCGTAGCCCGCGTCGATCGCAGCCTGGCGCTCGCCCTCGCCACGCGGCCACAGGCGCCCCTGGATCTCGCCCCCCATGCACTTGAGCGCCGCGGCGGCGAGCACACCTTCGGGCGTCCCGCCGATGCCGAGGAGGATGTCGACGCCAGCCCCGGGCCACCCGGTCGCAATGGCGCCGGCGACGTCCCCGTCCGTGATGAGGCGGATCCTGGCCCCCGAGGCACGTACCTCCGCGATCAGGTCTTCGTGCCGAGGCCGGTCGAGGATCACCGCGGTGACGTCGCGTACCGATTCGCCGAGCGCGTCGGCGACCGCGTAGAGGTTCTCGGTCGGGGAGCGGTTGATGTCGACGACGCCTTTGGCCCTGGGGCCGACCGCGAGCTTCTCCATGTAGACGCACGGGCCTGGGTTGAACATCGAGCTGCGGGGGGAGACAGCGATCACCGAGAGCGCGCCGCCCCTGCCGAGCGCCGTGGGCGTGGTGCCGTCGATCGGGTCGACGGCGATGTCGACCTCGGGGGGCGACCCGTCGCCGATCCGCTCACCGTTGAAGAGCATCGGCGCGTTGTCCTTCTCGCCCTCGCCGATCACGACCGTGCCGTCCATTCGCACCGTCTGTAGCACCACCCGCATCGCGTTCACCGCGGCGCCGTCGGCTCCCTCCTTGTCGCCGCGGCCCATCCAGCGGCTCGCCGCCATCGCGGCTGCTTCGGTGACCCGAACGAGCTCGAGGGCGAGGTTCCTGTCCGGAGCTTGAGGTTGGCGCTCCACGGGCCAGACCCTAGTGGGCGATCCGAGGCGGATGCTGGTCCAGGCCGGTCGGCGGCGGGCTCCAGCGCCGCCCCGCGCCCGGATCTGCGGCTGGCACCTGATGCCCGGTCATAATGGCCGGGTGAGCGAGAACGGCAGCCCGGGCGGTGCCACGACCGCGGAGCCCGTCACGAAGCGTGCCTCCGGCGTGTCGCTGTCGAAGGCGTACGAGTGGCGACAGGAGAGCACGGAACGCTTCGTGGTGCGGCCCTCGGGGCCCCTGCAAGGGGTCGTGCGGGCGGGCGGAGCGAAGAACTCGGTGCTCAAGCTGATGGCAGCGACCCTGCTCGCCGAAGGCCGGCACATGCTCACGAACGTGCCCGACATCGTCGATGTCGAGATCATGGCGGAAATGCTGGGCGCCTTCGGCGTCTCGGTCACGAGAGAGCCTGGGGGCCGGCTGGTCATCGACGTGCCGCCGGTGGGCGAGCTCGTCCCCGAGGCACCCTACGAGCTGGTCGAACGGATGCGCGCGTCGATCGTCGTCCTGGGTCCGCTGCTCAGCCGATGCGGGCGTGCCAAGGTGTCGATGCCGGGGGGCGACGACTTCGGCGGTCGGCCGATCGACTTCCATCTCGACGGGCTCGCCACCATGGGCGCGCGTCTCGAGACGGTCCACGGCAACGTCGAGGCGAGCATCGACCCCGACGTCGGCGGCCGCTCGCTCGTCGGGAGCCAGGTGGTGCTGGAGTACCCGAGCCACACCGCGACCGACAACATCTTGATGGCGGCGGTGCTCGCCAAGGGCACGACCGTCATCGAGAACGCCGCACGCGAGCCCGAGGTGTGCGATCTCGCTGCCTACCTCACGTCCATGGGCGCCCGGATCCGCGGCGCGGGGACCTCGCACGTGGAGGTGGAGGGGGTCCACGTCCTCACGCCGTCCACCCATGCAATCGTGCCAGACCGGGTCGTCGCGGCGACCTACCTGGCTGCTGCGGGCCTGTGCGGGGGCGAGGTCGTGGTCGAAGACGCGCGCATCGAGCACATGGCGATGCTTGTTCGCAAGCTCGAAGTGATGGGGGTCCACGTGGAGCTGCGGCCCACAGGCGTCGTCGCGACCCGAGAGGGCCGCCTCCGTTCCGTCGATGTCGCCACGTTGCCGTACCCGGGGGTCGCCACGGACTACAAGCCGTTCCTCGTGACGATGCTGACCGTTGCCGACGGGGTTGCGATCGTGACCGAGAACCTCTTCGCAGGGCGGTTCCGCTACATCGACGAGCTGCGGCGCATGGGTGCCGACGTCCGGTCCGAGGGGCACCATGCCATCGTGCGGGGGGTGCCGCGGCTCTCGGGCGCGCCGGTGCGCGCGACCGACATCCGCGCCGGTGCGGCGCTGGTGCTGGCGGGGCTCGTCGCCGACGGCGAGACCGTCGTGTCCGACGCTCGGCACGTGGACCGCGGCTACGAGGACCTGGCAGGAGCCCTGAACGCGCTCGGCGCGCAGGTCGAGCGGCGTTGAGCCCGACGCAGCCGGCGCCTCGGCAGCTGCTCGAGGCGGCAGTCGCGGGTGACCGGGTGTCGCTTGCCCGGCTGCTCTCGGTCGTCGAGCGGGGTGGCGAGGCGAGCAGCCAGGTCGCCCAGCTCGTCTACGCCGCGGCACCTCCCTACACGGTGGGGATCACCGGCGCCCCCGGCGCGGGGAAGTCCACGCTCACGAACCAGCTGGTTGCCGTGGCGCTGGGCGGATGGCCCGTCTCCGGGGAGCCGGGAGGGACCGAGCCCGTCCGCCAGGTCGGCGTTCTCGCGATCGACCCGTCGTCGCCCTTCACCGGCGGGGCGATCCTCGGCGACCGTGTCCGGATGCAGAGACATGCGACGGATCCCTCGGTGTTCATCCGATCGATGGCGACGCGCGGGCACCTCGGGGGGCTCGCCCTCGCGGTGCCCGACGCCGTGCGCGTGCTCGGTGCAGGCGGGTTCCCCCTCGTCATCGTCGAGACCGTCGGCGTCGGCCAGATGGAGGTCGAGGTCGCGTCGGCGGCGGACACCACCGTCGTGGTGGTGACGCCGGGATGGGGTGACGCGATGCAGGCCAGCAAGGCGGGGCTGCTCGAGGTGGCCGACCTGTTCGTGGTGAACAAGGCCGACCGCCCCGGCGTCAGGGAGGCAAGGCGCGACCTCCAGCAGATGCTGGACCTCTCGGCGTCCGAGGACTGGCGTCCGCCGGTGCTCACGGCCGTGGCGACCACGGGGGAGGGCGTCGACGAGCTGTGGGCCGCAGTGGCGCGCCATCGCTCCCACCTCGAGGAGACCGGGGGGCTCGACCGTCGCCGCCAGGCGCGTCTCGCCCAGGAGCTTCGCCGCGTCCTGAGCGCGCGAGTGCTCGAGGAGGTGCGACTTCTGGGCGCGGGCCGCAGGTTCGACGAGGCGGTCCGGGCGGTCGCCGAGGGGAAGCTCGATCCGTACCGCGCGGCAGAAGAACTCCTGGGCGCCCGCCGCCACCTGGGCGAAGGACCGTGACCGACAAGACCGTGCCTGCCGACGGCTCCTTCGACCCGTCCGACCGATGGTTCCAGCACGCCGTCTTCTACGAGGTGCTCGTCCGCGGCTTCTACGACGCCAATGGCGACGGGACGGGGGACCTCCCGGGCCTGCGTGCGAAGCTCGACTACCTGCAGTGGCTCGGGATCGACTGCTTGTGGCTGCTGCCGTTCTACCCCTCGCCGCTGCGCGACGGCGGCTACGACGTGAGCGACTTCTTCAACGTGCATCCCGACTACGGGACGCTCGGCGATCTCGTCGCCCTGCTCGAAGACGCGCACCGTCGCGGCATACGGGTCATCGCGGACCTCGTGATGAACCACACGAGCGATCAGCACCCCTGGTTCCTCGAGTCCCGGTCGAGCGGCACGAACCCCAAGGCGGACTGGTACGTGTGGAACGACGACGACCAGCGGTGGCCCGAAGCGCGCGTCGTGTTCACCGACGTCGAGCGTTCCAACTGGACCTGGGACGACACGCGCAAGCAGTACTACTGGCACCGCTTCTACTCGCACCAGCCCGACTTGAATTACGACAACCCCGACGTCGCCGACGCGATGCTCGAGGTCGTCCGGTTCTGGCTGGACCTCGGCCTGGACGGCTTCCGCCTCGACGCCGCCCCATACCTCTTCCAGCGCGACGGCACGGCAGGTGAGCACCTTCCCGAGACGCACGCGTACATACGGCTCCTCCGCAAGCACCTCGACGCCGAGTACCCGGGCAGGGTCGTCCTCGCAGAGGCCAACGGCTGGCCCGCCGACGTCGCCGACTACTTCGGGACGGGCGACGAGTGCCATCTCTGCTTCCACTTCCCGCTCATGCCGCGCCTTTTCATGGCGGTGCGGCGCGGCCATCGCTACCCCGTCACCGAGATCCTCACGCAGACGCCGGAGATCCCCGAGGGCTGCCAGTGGGCGATCTTCCTTCGCAACCACGACGAGCTCACCCTCGAGCAGCTGACGGACGAGGAGCGCGACTACCTCATCGCGGAGTACGCCAAAGATCCTCGGATGAAGCGCCACATGGGTATCGGTCGCCGGCTCGCCCCGCTGCTCGACGGCGACCGGAGGCTCGCCGAGCTCCTCTACGCGCTGGTCCTCTCCCTCCCGGGCAGTCCGGTCGTCTACTACGGCGACGAGATCCTGATGGGCGACAACATCTACCTGGGCGACCGCGACTCGGTCCGCACCCCGATGCAGTGGTCCCCGGACCGTAACGGCGGCTTCTCGAACGGGGACTTCGCCCAGCTGTACCTCCCGCCGCTCATG